>DNHM01000171.1 GCA_003485885.1 Acidimicrobiaceae bacterium | reverse complement strand
CGAGTCGCAGGAGTAAACGCACGAGGTGCTGCGTGCCAGCGAAACCTTTCTTGGACATCCGTTTTTCACACCTTTTTGTCTACTGCATAGTGGCGCATGAAGAGTTCTTCGAGCGTCGGCGGCTGACTCTCGATGGCCACGATGCCCAGATTCGCAATGTGGTTCATGACCTCGCCGAGTTTCGCGTTGGCCACGTTGAATGACGCGTGATGGTCGTCAGGGGCAACAAAGTCCGACACGCCGTCGACCGTGGCCATCTCGGCGATGGGTTCGGTGGTGGTGATGGTGAAGGAAGTTCTCGTCAGGTGTCGAAGTTCGGCCAACGTTCCGGCCTCGACGGTTCGTCCGTCGCGGATGATCGTCACCTGATAACACAATGATTCGACCTCGGCCAGGATGTGGCTGGACAGGAGCACTGTCTTTCCGTCGGTCAGCATCTCGCCAATCGTGTTCTGGAAGACGGTCTCCATTAGCGGGTCGAGCCCGGAGGTCGGTTCGTCGAAGATGAACAGCTCAGCGTTGCCAGCTAGGGCGGCAATGAGGGCCACCTTTTGCCGGTTGCCCTTGGAATATGTGCGGCTCTTCTTGGTCGGGTCGAGGTCGAACCTCTCGATCATGTCGTCCCGTCGTTTCGGGTCGAGACCCGAACCAAGTCGACTGAAGAGATCTATGATCTCGCCGCCCGTCAGCCCAGGCCACAGGTTGACATCGCCTGGCACGTACGCGATCCGTTTATGGAGTTCGACGGCGTCAGTCCAAGGATCTTGCCCGAGCACCCGCACCTGGCCAGAATCGTGGTGCAGGATTCCCATGAGGACGCGGATTGCGGTGGACTTTCCCGAGCCGTTCGGTCCGAGAAAGCCCATGACCTGTCCGGGTTCGACCCGAAGCTCTAACTCATCGAGGGCCTGTGTTGTGCCGAACGCCTTGGAGACCGTCTGCACATGGATAGCTGCCGTCATTCTGTCTCCGGGTCCTGAGTGAGTTCAATCAGCGTAACAACCATTGCGATTCTGGGTTCAGAGGAAGTCTTCGCTTGCGCGTGGAGAAACACTCTGCCTGCTCGTAGAACAGGCAGAGGTCAAGGTGCTTGCGGTGATTGCCCAAGGAAACCTGAAACTTGTGCAGGTGTGATGTGGGCGTTTGGGATAGGGCGCTAAAGCCGACTAGTAGAATCCGACTCGATCATCGCCGACGTCGACACCTAAACCTGCCAACGATCGATTCGAATAGTTGAACACGCTGCAAACCTGGTTGACCTCGAGTATCTCTCCATCGTCAGCGCCTGCGTTTTGCATGACTTCAATGTCGTCGCGGGTGATCTCACCGGGCGTGAGTGTGAGTTTCTTGGTGTAGCGCAATAGTTCCAGCTGTTTGCCGTCGAAGGCGTCTTCGAAGCGATCCGCGGCCATCGCTTCGTCGATTTCGGCTTGGCGAGCCGGATCATTGAGAAGCCGTCGGTAGTTTGAGCCGTGATGCGTCGGCGAGTAGGTGCAATTGAGCAAGATCCCCGTGTACGTCGCTACGAGTTCCAAGAACCAGAGTTGGAGTTGGACGTCAGGGTGATGAAGAACAGCCCGGTACAGCAGGTCATGCCCCAGAATCGTTTGGGGACGCAAACTCTTTGAGATGTAGACATTGTCGTAGGTCCCATGAGGTGACTTCGTCTTCTCATAGATCTCCTTCAATTCGCCCTTGGCCTGGTCAGGTGGGATGGTTTGTATCCACGTCATGTCAAGTCTTCCCCTTTTGCGTTACGTGGCCTCCATCCTGCCGCCAGCACCAGCACGACAGTTGCCGTCGACATCATGGACACATTCGATGGCACGAGGGCCAAAGAAACGGGTGGCTCTGGCTTCGAGCCAGCTGGGGGCCGAGTAGTGGTGGATGGCGATGCGGCGCTGGGCGATCTTGTACGTGGTGCTTGAGCGCAAGTCCCGGGCCGAGGCTCGCAGCGTTTATGGACGCGGCCAGACTTGCCTGGGCTTTGGCGCCTACAGCCCGCGCTCTTCGCAGAACTCCTTCTCAGCAACGGCCTGAAGGAGCTCAACCAAACCAGGGGTACACCCATATGTTGCCGTTGGTCTACGACGGCTCCTAAGCCCGTGACGATAGATCCAGGCGATTGGCGCGATTCCGGGCTGGAGAACCCACGCCGCTGGCTATGGATGATCCGCCTAAAACATCGACTCGAAGGACCTCGGTGGGCCTTCGATCCAGTTGGTACTGTGTGGCTCGGAAGATCAGGGATGTCGAGATGGCCAAGCCAGTGGTCCTGATTGGGACTGAGCGCCACGTGCTGCGCGACGCCAGCCACGGACCCCGGGTTATCGGGCGCGAATATCGGGCGGACGCGCAGACTAGATCGACGACCTCATCTCCTGTAGGCCTCACGTGTCTCAGCATCTGCGCATCGTGGACGAATGCAACGCCCCGCTCGAAAGGCGCGTCGTGTCCGCCGCCAACGGGTCCAAAGCTGACTTGTCGCGCTTGCCCCGCGCCGACTATGCGTCCCTGCAACCAAACGCATTCGCACGCTTCAGGTAGCACCATGTGTGGGTCGAGACTGGGTCGAGAACGCTCGGTAGTTGCGGCCTGCAGCACAACCGGGTGCGCTGCACTACCGGCGACATGCAGGTAATCGCTGTCAAGGGGAAGATCATGGTCATTGTTCGGGTCCGCTCTGGTTGAGGAGTTTGGTGAAGAGTTCGGTTCGTTGGGTTTGGTCGTGGGCAGCGGCGTGGTCGCGTTGGCGGAGCACGACTGGTTGAAATGTTTGGTCGGTGGTGAAGTGGACGCAGGACTCGCAGATTGATTCGAAGCTGCAGTCGAGTTGAAGCGGTGAAGCGGTGAAGGCCGGTGGGATCGATCGCAGGCGCTGCTGAATCGGCAGTTCCCTGTAGCGGTCGGTGTGGGCCACGGGGCAGCGTTCGCTCAGGTCGGCTAGGATCTTGGGGGAATGCGCAGCTCCGCATCGCTGAGGTGATCGAAGTCGGTCGCCCGGTCTTCGACTGGCGGGACGATCAGCCATGGGCCGCTCCCGTTTGGCTTGCGTCGATTCGCTGTATCACCACTCCTTCGGTTCCGTCGCAGATCGCTCGATGCCGGAACTGCCGATACCCGGACGTACTATCGAACGGCCCGGACATGCCGACGCGATCGCGCCGGGTCCGATTCGACCGAGGAGACAGAAAAATGACCGAGCAACTGGGATTCGACGGCAGGGTCGCGATCGTCACCGGGGGCGGAGGTGGTCTCGGTCGCGAGCATGCGTTGATGCTGGCTTCGCGAGGCGCCCTCGTCGTCGTCAACGATCTCGGCGGCGCGGTCGACGGCACCGGTAGCGACAAGGGCGCGGCCGAGCGGGTGGTCGACGAGATCAAGAGGGCGGGAGGCGAAGCCGTCGCCGACACCAACTCGGTGGCGACCGCCGAGGGCGGCGCCGCGATCGTGCAGACGGCCCTTGACGCCTACGAGCATGTCGACATCGTTATCAACAACGCCGGCATCCTGCGCGACAAGGCGTTCCACAACATGACGCCCGAGCAGTTCGAGTCAGTACTCGACGTGCACCTGCGGGGCGCCTTCCACGTCACGCAGCCGGCGTGGCCACATCTGCGCAAGCAGAACTACGGTCGCGTCGTGTTGACGTCGTCGGCAGCCGGGGTGTTCGGCAACTTCGGTCAGGTGAACTACGGGGCTGCGAAGATGGCACTGGTCGGCTTCGCAAACGCGCTGGCGATCGAGGGGGTCCGATACAACATCCTAGCCAATGCGATCACGCCGGTGGCCGAGACCCGGATGACCGAGGACCTGATCGCGGGCGGCGGGCTCGCCGGCAAGATCGGTTCCGAGTACGTCGCTCCACTCGTGACCTACCTGTGCCACGAGTCGTGCGAGGCGACCGGGCGCGTCTTCACGGTCGGCGGTGGCCGCGTCGCGGAGGTTTTCATCGCCGAAGGGCCCGGCTTCGTCGACGTCGACCTCTCGCCCGAATCGATCCGGGACCACTGGGACGAGGTCGTCGACCAGGACGGCTACACCGTGCCGCGCAACGCCAACGACGAGCTCCGCTTCTTCCTAAAGCAGCTTGGCTCCCGGCTCTAGCTGTACGTGAACACGATGTTGGTGACAGATCACTGAGGGGTTGAGATCTGCTGGATAATTGTGAAGTTGCTGCTTCGCACGATCCCGGAGGTCTTCGTGTCTCACCGTAATCCCGTTTCCGGCGGGCGCCAGAGTCGCGATGGTCGGATCCAGTGAAGCGGCCCCGGCGTACGCTCGGGGTCGGCTGCGATCCAGGCCCATCCGAACCCGGTCGGCAATGGCTCCGGCGGTCGAGCAAATTGATCAGGATGAGCGCTGCACGGTTGTGAGCGAGCGCTCGTCAGCGGACGCAGCTCCATCACTTCTGC
>DNHM01000007.1 GCA_003485885.1 Acidimicrobiaceae bacterium | reverse complement strand
GCGCACAGTGCCTTCGACTTCGAGTGCGCTGCCGGGCATAAAGAGCACACCCGTTTGGTCGAGCAATTGTTTGCAGAAATCGCGTGACGACATGTCAAGGTCGTAACGAAGCAGTGCGGTGGTGCCCGACTGCGGTTTGACCCAGGTGATTCGAGGCTCGGCCGCGACCCAGTCGCTTAAGATCGCCAGATTGGTGCGGGTGATGGTCTGGCTGCGCTCCAATAGTTTGTCGGCGTTCTCCAGTGCGATAGCCGACAGAAAGTCGTTGATCATGCCGATACTGATGGTGCTGTAGTCGCGGTGGAGTTCGGCAGCCTTGATGACGTCGGCCGGAGCAACCATCCAGCCGAGTCGAAGCCCGGCGAGAGAGAAGGCCTTGGACATGCTGCCGGTGCTGATGCCTCGGTCATAGACCTCGACGATCGAAGCTGAACTGCCTGAGCCAACCTGGTCGGTGCCCCGGTAGACCTCGTCGCACAACACATGAGCATTACACGATGCTGCGATCTGGCCGATCTCTGTCAACGTCGCCGCGTCCATCAATGCGCCGGTCGGGTTGTTGGGGTTGTTGATGGCTATGAGGGTCGTTGCGGATGTTGCCAACGAGCGCATCTGGTGAAGATTTGGCTGGTAGTCGTCGTCTTCCTGCAACGTGAGCACCTGCACATCGGCGCCATAACTTGCTGGAATCGAATAGTGCTGTTGATACGTCGGCTGGACCGAGATGACCCGGTCGTTGGGTTCAACCAGCGCTTCATGGACCAACTTGTTGGCCCCAATGGCTCCGTGGGTGACGAGCACATTTTCGATGGCAACATCGTGGTATAATGCTGCGATTGCAGATCGAAGGCGCTCCGAACCCACAATCGCGCCGTAGGTGAGCTTCATGTCCAGAATGTCGTCGAGTGCAGACCGACCCACACCTCCTAGATCAAGTAGCGCTTTGACAGTCAGCGTCTCGACACATGTCTCGGCCAAATTAAATTGGCAGTGGTCCTCGTACGCGTTCATCCACTGTTCGACGGCAAACGGTTCAATCTGCATACTCCAGTCTGGCGGTCTCTGAACCGATTGGACGAGATAGTCGTCCGATGGGCCCAGAAACGTTTAGGAGTCGGTGATGGTGACGGTGGTGGACGCCGAGCGGCCGAAGACCTCGGGTTCATACATCTGCTCGGCACGGGTTGGGGGAGCCACGAAGACCCCAGGGGTAGTTGCGCGAGCTACGTAGGTGTATTCGTAGGACCCCGCACCCAGCCACGTGGAGAACGCTTCGGCCCGGTCATCGCGCAGGTTCTGGTGATCGAACCACTGGTACCACCAGTAACTGCCAGGCGTAGCAATGCTGGGGTCGGCCTGGGGGACAGGTTCGCTGGTGGCGAGCGCTGGGTTCACGATCTCGAAGCCTGCTGGAATCGGGTCGATCAAGGCGACATGGGTGCGTCGGCTGTCAGCCACCATGGTCAGCACCACTCGCACCCGGGCGCCAGCCTTGACTGTCCACGAGCCGTCGTTGTTTTGGACCACATCGTCGTCGTCGTCCACCGGTTGATAGGTGCGCTGCACCACGAAACCCTGATCTCGTGGTTCGAGGTCGAAGTCGGTCGGGGCGTAACGCAACCCAAGTCGGTAGTACAACCTGCCAGCATCGCCGTCGCGAGCAAGCACGATTTCCGTGTCGCCAACGTCGACGAGTTCGGCCATCGGCACAATGGTGAGATTACGATCGGTAGAGCGGCCTTCGTATGAGTGCTCCAGTGCATAGGTATCGCCGAGCCAGGCTCGAGCAATGAAGTTGGGATCGACGTCTTCGAAGGTATCGAAGTAGGCCGACCCGGCAAGCAGCACGAAGCTGTTCTCTTGGACATTGGTCCAGTGGCCGTAACGGCCACGGGCTGCCAACAAGCCGTTGAGTGTCTTGAGCACAAGGTCGCTATCTGGCCGTTGTGAGATTAACGCATCGAGCACGATTGCGTCGGTCCGCTTGTCAGAGTGCAACAGCACCCAATCCTGCTCGGCATAACTCGTGGCGAAGGTCGCTGCATTCGGGGTTTCGGTTACCCGGTTGTTGAGCAACAGGTCAATCTCGTTGTCGAGTTCGGTGCCGGCAACCACCGGCCAGAGCCACGCTGCGACGTCCAACTCGACGTCGGTGCCGGCGTCGCGGTAGAGGCGAGATGCCTTGTCGACGTCTCGGTCGCCGCTCAGAAAGCGGACATGCAGGGCATAGGCCGAGATCGCCCGGCGAGTCTCTTCGCTGTACCACGAAGGGAAGAAGTCTTCGATGCTGGCGAGATAGAACTTGGCGTTGGCCAGTACCTGATCATCGATGGCGTAACCCTCTTGTTGTGCAAGCACGAGGGCATGTGTGGCCTGCACCGTGTTGTAGGGGATGGACTCGCGACCCCGGCGCCAATACGGGAACCCGCCATCGTTGTTCTGCATGCTCGACAACCGGTCAATATCGTTGTTGATGACTGAACGCAGTTTGTCGGGTGACGGTAGTTGTTCGGCGTTGAACGCGGTGAGGATGTCGTCGAGCGACACGACGGCGATGATCCGTGATGCAAACGCATCGCTGTTCTCATAGCGGTACTCGCTGAGATAGATCAGCGCATCGGTCAACGACGCAACTGCAGTTGACGACGTCGTCAGTTCGAGTCCTCCGAACTGGGGGAAGACATCCTGGGGTTCGGCGAACGGCTGAGCAATGGCCCCGCTGTCGATCACGCCGTAGGTGGCGAAGGCCTCGGCGGTCGCAGGCGTGTACACGGGGAACTCGCCTTCGGCAGCATCGGCAAACGAGCCAGCTGATGTTGCGACCTGATACCGGGCAACACCGGCTTCGACCGCAGACACGTCGAATCGGACCTCGACCCGATCGTTGGCAGGCACGGTGACCGTGGTGCCAGCCCGACCGTCGACGTTGAGGTTGGTGGAACGCAGGGCAACATCGACATCGAGCGGTTCATCGGTGGCGTTTTGCACGATGACCGGGAACTCGAATACGTCGCCGAAGTTCGCGAATCGTGGGGGAGTGGGACGCACCGTCACCGGCAAACGTGCCGTGATATTTGACTCGCCGGCTCCGGCATCGGTGGCGTCGGCGGTAGCCACGACCATGACCCGATAACGGGTGAGGTTGTCGGGTAGTGGTACATCGATCACTGCTCGGCCTTGGCCATCGGTGGTGACCTCGGGTGCAAACACAGCAAGCGCATCGAAGTTCGTCCGTAACCCAATTGCTGGTTGGTCTTCTCCGTCGGTGAACGCCAAGGAAGCCGCTTGTGGGGCAGACGCTGATCTCTCCAGAGAAGCACCACTGTCATCGGCCATGACAAAGTCGGCGTCTTCGTCGCTCATTGCCTCGGCTTGCTCGACGCCTCCAGTAGCATCGCCATCGACCCCAACCACTGGATCTGAAAGCAACAGCGTTGCTCGGCCTCGAAAGACCTGAGCCGAACCCCCGCTGCGGACGTAGAACGCGTCGAGTGGATTACGAAGCTGATAGTTGGTCAGCGACAGAACAGCCTCGTCGACGACAATGACCGTCAGTTCGGCATCGGCGACAGGTTCGCCGTCTGCATCCGTCACGACAACGTCGAGTTCGGTGCTAGCGCCAGGTTCGAGTTTGGACATTCGTGGCGCTACGTCGATTGTGAGCTCACGTTCGTCGGCGGGCACGTTCAGCGTGAGCTGGCCAGTCGCATATGCTGGGCGGTCAGACAGCGACGGATCGGCCTGGCCGTTGGTCGAGCGGTCAGCGGTGCCAACCACTTCGAACTGCAATCCGATCCCGGGGATGTCATCGGAGGTAATGGGGATCTGCACGATGGCAGTGCCCGACTCATCGAATTCGAATGTCTCTGTCCGATCAATCGCCCCCCGTGACACGACCAGCAGCCCATGGGCGTTGGTGAACGGGGACTGAACGAGGATCTCAGCCGAGTCGCCGGGTTGGTAATCCTGGCCGCTCGGGACCAGGGTGAGCTGTTCGAGGTCAACCCGGCGGCTGGTAGGGCGTTCGCCACCAGCCACCCACCGAGTGAGTTCGGTCAGATTGGTCCGGCCTGATGCATCAGCAACGGTGGCCGACATGCGGTAGCGGCCGCCTTCGGATGGACGGAATGAGCACACCATTGCCTCGGCGGCGCTGGTGACCTCGCAGGTCTCATCGGGTACCTCGACCTCGGTCCAAGACCCGCTTTGGAATTGCCATTCGAGGCGGACGGATTCGACCGTCACTGTTTGGCCCGGCACAGCAGCGCCGTCGATGTCTGTCACGATCAGATCAAGATCGAGCTGCTCGCCGATCTGCACAAAGGTCCGTGCGCCCTTCATTCCGACATACAAATCGGCGGGATGGACCAAGGCCGAGGTCGACCCGGTGATTGGTTGGCGTGTCACATCGGTGACGGTTCCAGAGGCAGTGATGCTCACGGGCCGGGGTTTCCCCTCGGTGTCGATGGTTACGGCTAACCGGTGGCTGCCGGATGCGTCTGTGGTTGCGGTGAAGAACTCAGAAATGCCGCCACCGAAGCTGCTGCCGAAGCTGCCACCGAAGTCCTGTTCGAACGCGAATTCGTTGAACGAGAACCACCACGGCACCCACACGCCGAAGGTGTATTCAGGCCAGTTCGGCGGTGAGTAGCTGGTGGTAGTGCCAGCAACGGTCCACTCAACCGGCGATGCGGCAATGGCTCCGCCAGCGAAGTAGTCAGCTTGGGCTTCAACCGTGAAGGCCGAGCCAGCGAGGTAAGGCCCAGCGTCGGTTACCTCGGCGGTGACCTCAAAATCGGGTCGGCGGAACTCTTGAACGCGCAGTTCGTGCCAGGCATTAGAGTTTTCGACGCCTCGGAACGCGTTCGTGCTGAACTGGATGCCTGCGCTGCCGAGGGTGATGTTGTCAGGGAGTTCGATTTCGAGGTCGAAACCACCGAGCGCACTCAGGTTCGCTTCGCCCATGCCGATTTCGTTGCCGAAGGCATCGTTGGCAAACCAGTTGATAGTGCCGCCGGTGCGCGGCAGCGATAGGTCGGCGGGCACGTCGGTATCGGCTTGGCGGACCCAGCCCTTGATCCGGGCGGTCTCGCCTGGTTTGTACAGGCCGCGGTCATCCATGATGTACCAGCGCAGTTGATCGTTGCGTTCCCAGCGTTCGGCCCAGAACTCGCCGATCAAGGCAACATCGCCGTCGGAGCTAGCCACCATGCCACGCGATCGGTCAGCAAGGTCGACTCGGGTGATGCCGTCGTTGTCGGTTGTGCCTGATCCGCCACCGATCATCTCGACGGTGGCTCCGCCCACCGGTTGACCTGTCGCGAGGTCGGTGACCCATGCAACGGCCTGCTCATTGTCGGTGATGGCGTCGAGGCCCAGTTTGGTGCGCTGTACCCAGATGGCGAACGGCTCGTTGCGCCAGTCGTCTGCTTCCCGTCTTGAGGGACCGATGACAACAACCAGGTGGGCGCTGGTCTCGAGTTCAGACGACAAGTCGATGGCGGTCTCGGTGAAGCTGTTATCTTCGCCTTCCACAGGCACACGTTGTTCACCGACAACGGCCCAGCCGGACCGGTATTCGCCGCGGGAGAGTTCCCACTGGTTCTCCAGGAATTCCTGCCAATCGTTGGCCGGGTCTACTGCGTAGACAGTGACCTCCAACTCGTCGTTGTTGATCGACGTTACGTTCAGTCGTTGATCGTCGACGATGGGGTCGAGCGTGACCAGTGATCGTCCCGGGCGGAACAAAGCTGGTTCGGCGTCGCCAACCCGAAACTCAACCTCGACCGGCTCCGCGAGCTCTTGGCCATAGATGTCGGTCAGGTCGGTGTTGACCGTGACCTGGTAGTTGGTTTGTCCTGACGTGAGCCCTTGGATCGTGATCTGGTTCCAGCTCACCCCGATCTGCATGCCAGGGATAGCTGGCTCAACGGTAACCATGCTGGCGGTGAAGCTGTCGGTATCGATCGGGTTCGACATTTCAAGACTGAACGGGGTGCCAGGACGGCATTCGTCCCAGCCACATCTCGAGTCGACGAGTTGGAACGGCCCATAGGTCCGACCCGAATAGGAGCTGGTGTCGGTCGAGGTTTCGGGGCCCTCAGCAGATGGCACGTTGGGACCAATATCGAGTTGGATCACGGCATCGGTTGGCATCGGCTCGACTGGGCGTAGCGCCAACCACCGATCGGGAAGTGTGGTTTCTGCAAGGTTTGAGGCCTGGGTGTCCTCGTTGATCTCATCGCCGGTGGCCAGCCGGATTGCAATGTCGTCGCCGTCGGCGGATAGATGGATCGCCTCCAGAATGGCTTCAGGATCGATGCGCTGGTCGAAACGAATGAAAAAGATCGGTTCGGTCGACAACGAGTCGTGTACAGGAGTGACCAACACGACCTGCGGTGTTGGCGTGGAGAACTCGAACCGGACATCGTCGACAAGTTCCGCACCGTTGGCGGCGGTGGTACCTGCCGGAACCTCAACGACGTAGTTGGTCGCTGCTGGAATGCGGTCGATTGCACCTGGCTCGTATTCGAAACGAGCGGTCTTTGTGCCAAGCCAGATCCACCGGCCGGGCATTTCTGGTGTGATCGAGATAGGGACATTCGCATTCTCAACCTGCGACACCGTGGAGAGGGCCACCAATGGTTGGTTGAAAGTCACAGAGATGAACGGCGCCAAGTCGACGGGACCCTCGGGCTGGAAACGCAGCACTTCGAGCGGGCCCGAAGCGGTTTCAGGGGCGACAACGTCGGCAGGCGGAGGGAATGCCTGATCGACCGTGGTTCCTGGCCGTGGCCGGGGGCGGGTATCTGGCGGACGGTTGAAGTCGACCTGATCGGTTTCCTGCGCTTCGAGGTCAGGAAGTCGGTTGAGCAACTGGCTGACACCAGCGGTGCCCAGTGGATCACCTTGCACCGTGGTTTCTCGTACGACAGTTTCGGTGTCTTGACCCGACGCGTTGTCGAGGCTGATAATGATCTCGGTGTCGCTGGTTTGGCCACCAGGTCCGTCGATGCGCACGGTCACTCCTTGGGCTGCGGATTCGTCTCCGGCAGCGCCGCTGCCGTCGCCAGCTGGTGATCCGTCCTGGCTCCCTGTGTCGCCAGAATCGGGATCGGAACCACTGCCATCTTCGGTGCTGGGGTCACTACTGCAAGCACTCGCAAACAACGCCAGAACGAGTAGCGCGGTAGTAAGCAACGAGAGCTTTGGTGAAGGCTTCATGATCCTCTGACGCCTGGGAGGGGTCGACTGGTTCCCAGATTCTCAAGATTGTCGCAGATTCTTTGATCTGCCACTAGGGCCGAACGTCGCACCCGTCCACTCTGTGGGTTGAGCGACGTTGTTCGAGCTGTTTCGGGTCTGGCGAATGC
>DNHM01000197.1 GCA_003485885.1 Acidimicrobiaceae bacterium | reverse complement strand
GCTGTGCCGGTGAGGATCGACCACATGACCGTGTCGTGGCTGTGGATGACACCCTTGGGCAGGCCGGTGGTACCCGAGGTGTACATGATGAACACGTAATCGTCGCCGCTTGCCGTGGACTCGATCTCGGTATCGGCGGCGGCGCCGACCCACTCGTTGTATTCGAGAACACCATCGCCGGGGGTGCCAGCGACCTGGATCCACGTGGTGATGTCGGTCTTGTCGCCTCGGGAGGCGAGCTCGGCGCATACCGGGGCGAACTCCTCGCTGAAGATCAGAACACTTGTGCCGGAGTCTTTCAGGATGAACTCGAGTTCATCGGCGACGAGTCGCATGTTGAGTGGCACATTGACGGCACCGATCTTGGCGGCAGCGAAGAAGGTCTCGACGAACTCCACCCCGTTCATGAGCAGTAGCCCGACACGATCACCGGCGGAGACGCCACTATCGAGCAAGGCATTGGCCGTCTTGTTACTGCGAACGTTGAGCTCTTCGAACGAGAAACGACGGTCGCTTGCGACGTCGAAAAGCGCTTCGGTCGTTGGCTCGCGGTACGCCCGCTTTGTCAGGAATTGGCCGATGTTCATCACGAGTCGTGATCCCCACTCTTTTGTCGCTAGATGACGAAAGGATAGGGGTGATTATTGGCCGTTGCCTATCGAGCGGACCGGGTTTGCGCTCGTTTGATGGCTTCTCAACAACACTTAACCTTGTTCTTACCTGCACGGTGCATCATGAGTGGCATGAAGCAACCGGGTTCTTGGGCCCTTGCCGCAGCCCCGTCCCCCGACCGGGTGACTCGGTGGCGCAGCGTGTTCGTTCCTGTCGTCGTTGTGCTGCTTGTGGGTTGTGGCACATCGAGTGACCCTGATCAGACCGTGGCTGAGGCGCGAGACGAACAACAACAAGTTGTCGAGACGGCGGACGCTAAGCTTTCGTCATCGACGCGCGACGCAGCCGACACGGAACCACAATCACTTGCCGACTACCTGGGTCGGAACGCAGTGGTCCCTGGTGCTGGCGGAGCGGGTCCTGGCGGTGCACGGTTCGTGTTCGACTCGGACGAGGTCGCAGAGGAACAACAACTCATCCAGCAAGCGATTCAGCGATGTATGCAAGGCCAGGGTTTTACCTATGTGCCTGAAGAAGTCGGCGACGGGCTCCGCACGTTCCTCGCCACGCAGAACCAGGGCGTGTCGCCCGCTGAGTACGCAGCGACAGCCGGTTTTGGCATCAGCACCGCATTTGACGCCATCTTGGAAGGTGACTTCGACTTCGACGAGTCATCGGACCCCAACGAGGAACATCTCGCGACCTTGAGCGCTGGTGAAGCAGATGCATGGGAGCTTGCCTTGCAGGGTCAACCTCCGCAACGAAATGGTCAAGGCCAACTCATTGACCCTGAAACCGGCGAGATCCTCCAACGCAACCGTCCCGGGCAAACATCCGGTGGTTGTCGCTTGGATGCTCAGACCGAGGTTAGGGGTGAGGTGGTCGACCTTTCGGCGCTCGAAGACAACCTTGTGGCCTTAGAAGAACGCATCGAAGCTGATCCACGCGTGACCGAGATCCGCCGTGACTGAGTCGATTGCATGAGCGTCGAAGGTTTCGATTACACCGACGAGGCCGAAGCCAGGGGCGACATCAACAGCCAGCTTCGACCGCTTCTCCGGTCATTCTTCATGTCTGGCGATGGCGGCGCCAACCAACCTGGCCCACGCCAAGCCGGAGGGAACATCGCACAAGCGGTCTCTGGCCTGAAACTGACTGCCGAACAAGAAGTCGAACTTGAAAGACTCCAGGATCTGGAGCGGTCGGTAGCGACGGCATCGTTAGGGTGTCAGGGCGATACCGGCGCCGAACTCGAGGCGATCACCCTGCGTTACGAAGAAGCATTTATCGATGCAAACCGGGCAGCGCTAGAAGCGCTGGGTTCATAGCCGGTATCGAGGGTCGCTACCGCAGCAAATTGGAGGCAAAGAACTCCAGCGTCTGACGCCACGCGATTGCCTCGGCGGCCGCGTCGAAGTTCGGATGGCCAAATTCGGCAAATCCACTAGCAACACCGTCGTGTCGCTCCACCCGGAACTCACGCCTGGCCAGCTGTAGGTTGAGGCCCATCAATGCGCTGTCTTCGTCGGTGACATCGGTGTCGTGCTCCGCGAAATGCAGTAGATAGGACGCCTTCGCGTCATCAAACGAAATCGACTGCGTGCCGCAGAAGGTGGCTACCGCAGCGCACTGATCTGCGTATCGAACCGACAGCCACAATGCCCACGATGCGCCGGCCGCATAACCAAGCACTCCCACGGGTGCCTGGGGGTCAGGACAGGCGACCTGAAGCAACCGCAGCGAGGATTGCGCCAGCGACGCGGAAACGTTCATGTCGGCTTCGAGTAGCAGCGCATGAGCGTGTTCGGCGTTTGTTGCAACCACTCCGTCGTTCATATCTGGCGCAAGAACGGTGAATCCTGCATCCGCAAGTTCGTCGGCCTTGTCCTTGACACCTGGGGAGAGGCCCCACGGCGAAGCCAACAACAAGATGCCGGGGCCAGGCCCGTCGGGTGGGCGAACGAGATAACCCGTTCCGGGCGTGGGTAGGGACGTCACGCCCGGAACGGTATCTACGAGAAATAGGGACCGGCAAGGCCAGCCAGCAGCAATAGAGTCAGGGGGTGTCAGAAAAGCCGGAAGAGACCGAGCATCCGTCCGATTTCATTCGGGAGCTCATTCGCAGCGATAACGAACAGGGGACCTACGGCAACCGGGTACAGACGCGTTTTCCGCCCGAACCGAATGGGTATCTCCATATTGGTCACGCCAAGTCGATCTGTCTGAACTTCGGCGTCGCCGGTGATTTCGGCGGCACGTGCAATCTGCGGTTCGACGACACCAACCCCGAAAAGGAAAGTGCTGATTTCGTCATTGCGATCGAACGCGACCTGCAGTGGTTGGGTTTCGAAAGTGACCGGGGAACTCTGTATGCGAGTGATTACTTCGAACAGCTCTACACCTGGGCCGAAGATCTGATCACCAAAGGGCTCGCCTACGTCGACGATCAAGACGCCGAGGCGATCTCCGACACCCGTGGCGACTTCACCACGCCGGGCACAAATAGCCCGTTTCGTGATCGCTCCGTCGACGAGAACCTTGACCTGTTTCGACGTATGCGAGCCGGCGAGTTCGGCGATGGCGAGCGAGTGCTGCGAGCCAAGATCGACATGACCCACGCCAACATGTCCATGCGCGACCCATTGATGTACCGCATTCGCCACGTGACCCATCATCGCACCGGCGACGACTGGTGTATCTACCCGAACTATGACTGGGCCCACGGCCAGAGCGATGCCTTCGAGGGTGTCACCCATTCGTTCTGCACGCTTGAATTCGAGAACAACCGCGAGTTGTACGACTGGTTTCTCGACCAGCTCGAATTGCCACACGATCGACCCCGCCAGACCGAGTTTGGTCGGCTGGGCCTCACCCACATCATCACGTCCAAGCGCAAACTTGCGGCACTGGTTGCATCGGGCAAGGTCGAAGGTTGGGACGACGCTCAGATGTCCACGCTGAGCGGACTTCGACGTCGGGGTTACCCGGCCAAGGCCATCCGAGAATTTTGTGATCACATCAGTGTTGGCCGAGTGAATGGTACGACCGAAGTCGAATTGCTCGAATCGTTTGTTCGGACCGAGCTCAACAAGGTCGCGCTGCGACGTATGGCAGTGCTCGACCCTCTCAAGCTGGTGATTACCAACTGGCCAACCGATGCCAACGGCAACCCAGTGATCGAGATGCGAGAGGTCATCAATAACCCTGAAGACGACACCGCTGGTACTCGGCAGGTGCCCTTCAGCGGCGAGTTGTGGATCGAGCGCGATGACTTCATGATCGATCCGCCAAAGAAGTTCTTCCGGCTTGCCCCAGGTCGCGAGGTCCGGTTGCGTTCGGGTTACTTCGTGACGTGCACCGATGCGTTGACCGATGCCGACGGCACGGTGACCGAAGTGCATGTCACCTATGACCCGGAGACAGCGGGTGGCTCCGCCCCCGATGGTCGCAAGGTTAAGGCCACGATGCACTGGGTCGCTGCGGCGACAGCCGTTCAAGCCGAGGTTCGGTTGTATGACCGACTCTTTGTATCGCCCCAGCCTTCAGCCGGCGGTGCTGACCCACTCGATGACCTCAACCCAGACTCGATGCAGGTCGTTGCAGCTGCGCAGCTCGAACCTGAACTTGCCGAGACCCCGCTCGGTGAAGTGGTGCAATTCGAGCGCATCGGGTACTTCGCCCACGACCTAGACCGGGCGATGATCTTTCATCGCACGGTCGGGTTGCGCGACGAATGGGCTCGGATCCAGAAACGAAACGGCTGACGCGAATGGCCATCGCAGCCCATCCGCGAAATCTGGTCGCGCCGAGTCCGATCTTCTACGGGATCGTGTTGCTCACCGTTATCTTCGGAACTGCGCTCGCTCGCGGGTATCGCTACAACGGCGTCACGATGTTCCTGTTCGTGGTCGCCGGCTGGGTGCTGTCGTTGGCCCTACACGAGTTCGGTCATGCGATTGTCGCGTACATCGGAGGCGACCGATCGGTGGTCGACAAGGGGTATCTCACGTTGGACGTGCGCAAGTACGTCGACGTCGGAACGTCGCTGCTGTTCCCGATCTTCATACTGATCATCGGTGGTATTGGTTTACCTGGCGGCGCAGTGTGGATCAACACCGCAGCAATCCGGTCGCCCGTCATGCGGAGCCTCATGAGCGCGGCAGGGCCTGCCGCATCCGGCGTCTGTGCCTTGATCTGTCTGGTCCCGGTCCGGATCGGCCTCATCGAGGCGCCATGGCTGGTCATTGGTTTGTCGTTTCTCGGTTGGATCCAGATCATTGCGATGATCTTCAATCTGTTGCCCATCCCTGGCCTCGACGGATTCGGCGTCATCGAACCACATCTTTCTGAACAGACGCTTCGGTCGATTCAGCCGTTTCGTCAGTACGGCATCATGATCGTGTTCATTGCGATCTTCTTCCTCGACCCAGTCCGCGATGCATTTTTTGGCTTCACCGATTCGGTGACCGAACTTGTCGGTGGCTCCGAGGTCTTCGAAGCAAGAGCACGGGGCTGGTTCGAATTCCGCTTCTGGGAAAACCGCTGATCGAGCCATGAGCGAGCAGGTACGTGTCGATAAGTGGCTGTGGGCCGTGCGTCTGTACAAGACGCGCGCTTCCGCCAACGACGCCTGTTCAAGTGGTCGGGTGCGCATTAACGGCACACCGGCGAAACCTGCGCAGCGAATTAAGGTAGGCGATGTGCTCGTCTCTCGGCGCAGCGGATTCTCACGTACCTACCGGGTCGTAAAAGTCATCGAGAAGCGAGTTGGCGCTCCGGTGGCGGTCGAGTGTTACATCGATGAAACGCCCGAAGAAGATAAGCCAAAGCCGCGGTCGATGGACCAACGGATCGATGCTGCCTGGGCCGAACGATCGAGCGGTGCTGGACGACCAACCAAACGCGACCGTCGCCAGATGGAAAAGTTCCTGAACTCGGACAAAAAGCGGCGCCGCTGACCATCGGGTCTTGGGACTAGCAGCCGACCGTCGTGGTCGGATTTTCTGGGTTGCACAAGATCTGTTCGTAGAGCGGTTGGGTGTCGGTTGGCGACTCGAGATACCCAATCGGCCGGTCGTTGACATGGAGTTCCCAGTGCAGGTGGACTGAAGCGTCGTTGTTTTCGATGCCAGCAGAGGCGGCTGAGGTCCCCGAGTTGCCGACGAATCCGAGTGGTGTGCCACCGTCGACGAGGACACCAGGCAGAATCTGCGAGTCAACTTCGGAGAGATGGGCGTAGATAGTCACCGCTCGTTCGCCCCCACTGAATGCATGGTCGATAACCACGAAGTTGCCGTACAGGTAGGCGAGCGTCCAGAACGGCGTGTCGAACGCTGGGACTGTTTGCGCAAGCACCGCGTCGCGATCCTCGGTGCTGGCATTGACATAATCGTTCACCACAAAGATCACTTGGCCTGCGGCTGCGGACTCGATGACATGGTCGGTGGTGTCGCAGTTGAAGTCGAGGCCATTGTGGATGCCCGAGCGGTATGCGCGTGGGGCCCCGACAACCAGATTGAGATTCCCAAACGGGATTGTGCATGTGTCGACCGGGAGCGAAATCGAGTCTTCGACAAGCGCTGCTAATCGAGGACTTTCGCTTGCTGGAGGAGGGGATTGGCGTATCGGGTCGCTGCCGAAACGGGTGTCATCGGTGATGAGCTCGAAGCTCAGGACCCCATTGACTAATTCAGCGTTAATCATGCGAGCACCCAGGGAGCCAAGCGTGGTTTCGGTGTCAACGAATTGCCCGACAGCAAGGTCGGGATCAATAGTTTCGAGCCCGGCATAGATCGAAGACACGTTGCTGACACCGTCGCGCGGTCCATGATCGATCACCACAAACGGTCCATATGCTCCGGCTCGCAGCCAAGGTCCATCGTTGCCGTTCGCGATCAAATCAGCCTTGAAACTGTTTAAGGGAGCCTGGGTAACTCGCATAACCACGCGTCCAGGAGCGATAGGCGTGGCGGTCTGCCCGGCTTCTGTACACACGAAGGTGAGCGATGGCGTTAGCGCGAGAAAATTGTTCGTCTCCAGGATCCGTTCATCGACGAATGGGCAATCGACGGGCGCCGAGGTTCCCTGCGCTCCGCGCACGATGGAGGCAATGTCGTCCCAGGTGCCTCGAGGTCGCTCTAGTACTGGGATCGCAGTGGGTTCCGCATTGGGGTCGATCGGAGCGCTGTCGTCGGCACTGGAGCTGTTCCCGTCGTCACGCGCAGCCAAGACAATCAACGTCATGATCACGACCAAGGTGACGAGAGCGAGGGCGGCGATCTTTTGCGTACGAGGAAACTCAGACATGGTGTGTGGTGGAGGCGACAAAGCAATACAAAATGCCCATACGCAGACCACAACCGTAACGCCGATCCGTGACCGTGCCTCTGTCTGCGTTGTCCCTACTCCGGTGATCTGCGGCCGCTGGCCGAATGGATAGTTTCTGGAAACTCAGACCGCTGCTGAGATGGTGGCGAAAACGAATAACGGCCCGGGTCTTGTGTCAGCTTGACGCAATACCCGGGCCGCTTCGTCGATTGGCTTTATCCGGCTACTTGGGCACGGATCATATTGAGTGCGGAACCGGCATGGAACCATGCGATTTGGTCGTCGTTCAACGTGTGTAACGCCTGGAACTCAACGCTTTCGCCATCGCTTTTGTGGAGTACACAGTCGACTGGTTTGCCAGCGGAAAGTTCTGACAACCCGGTGATAGAGATGGTGTCACTTTCACCGATCGCACCCCAGAAGTCAGGGTCAGCGAAGGTCATGGCGAGTACACCCTGCTTCTTCAGGTTGGTCTCATGGATACGAGCGAACGACTTGGCGAACACTGCGTGGCAACCACGGAAACGAGGTTCCATCGCTGCGTGTTCGCGGCTGGAACCCTCGCCGACGTTTTCTTCGCCGATGAAGACCCAATTGATGCCCTTCTGGTGCAGGCTCTTGGCGATCTCGGGGTAACTCTTGGTCTGACCGTCGGAAGGATCGAGTGCAAGTTCGGTCTCGCCGGTGAATGCGTTTACGACACCGAGGTACAGATTGCCGGAGATGTTCTCGAGGTGGCCGCGGTACTTGAGCCAGGCTCCAGCCATGGAAATGTGGTCGGTGGTGACCTTGCCCATGCCTTTACCAAGAATTGGCAGTTCGAGGTAGTCGTTGCCGTCCCATGCGGGAAACGGCGTGAGCAGCTGAATGCGATCAGACGCGGGGTTGACCGTGACCTCGACGCTGCTGCCGTCTTCAGGTGGTGCAATGAACATGGAGTCACCGCTTTCGAAACCGCCAGGTGGAAGCTCGATTGCTTCGCCCACGACCAGGCTGACTTGCTCGCCGGCCTCGTTGGTCAGGGTGTCGGTTTGAGGGTCGAAGTCAACTCGGCCGGAAAGGGCCAAGGCAACGACGGTCTCGGGCGACGTCACGAAGGCCAACGTGGCGGCATCGCCGTCGTTGCGCTTGGGGAAGTTGCGGTTGTAGCTGGTGATGATCAGGTTGGTGGTGCCTTCGATGCCGTCTCGGTCATCTCGCTTCCACTGGCCGATGCACGGCCCGCAGGCATTGGCAAGCACGACGCCGCCGATTGCTTCGAGTGGCTCGAGCATGCCGTCGCGCTGGATGGTGCGCATGGTGGCTTCGGAGCCAGGGGTGATCATGAACGGTACTTTGGCCTTCAGGCCCTTAGCCGCAGCGTCGCGTGCGATTGATGCTGCACGGCTGATGTCTTCGTAGCTGGAGTTGGTGCACGATCCGACAAGTGCCGCGCTGATTTCCATCGGCCAGCCCTTCTCGGCTGCCTCGGCACCCAGTGCAGACAGAGGTCGTGCCAGGTCTGGGGTGTGTGGGCCGTTGATTAGTGGCTCAAGCGTGGACAGATCGATCTCGATGACCTGGTCGAAGTAGTCGCCCGGGTTGGCAAGGACTTCGTCGTCGGCCCGGAGGTGATGGGCAACGGCCCGAGCTGCATCGTCGATGGCTTCGCGGCCGGTTGACTTGAGGTAACGGCTGGTTGCGTCGTCGTAGGGGAATAGCGACGTGGTTGCGCCGATCTCGGCACCCATATTGCAGATGGTTGCTTTGCCGGTTGCCGACAGGCTTTCGGCGCCGGGGCCGAAGTATTCAACGATTGCGCCCGTGCCGCCCTTGACGGTCAGGATCTCGGCCACCTTCAAGATGACGTCCTTGGGTGCGGCCCAACCACCGAGTTCGCCGGTGAGCTTGACGCCGATGGCCTTTGGCCAGCGCACGTTCCAGGCAAAGCCGGTCATGACATCGACGGCGTCGGCGCCGCCTACACCTACAGCGATCATGCCAGCGCCGCCCGCATTCGGCGTGTGGCTATCGGTGCCGAGCATCATGCCGCCGGGGAAGGCGTAGTTCTCGAGCACGACCTGATGGATGATTCCGGAACCTGGTGCCCAGAAGCCGGCGCCGTACTTGGCACAGACCTTTTCGAGGAAGTCGTAGACCTCGCTGTTGGTGTCGGCCGCGACCATGAGGTCGGTCTTGCCGTCG
The DNA here is from genome assembly GCA_003485885.1 of Acidimicrobiaceae bacterium. Classification (GTDB taxonomy): domain Bacteria; phylum Actinomycetota; class Acidimicrobiia; order Acidimicrobiales; family UBA10347; genus UBA10347. The sequence goes on along the minus strand of DNHM01000197.1, from coordinate 1,873 downwards.
ACGCGAGCCTGGATCAAGTGATCGCAGTGGGTCGTAGTCGGCACAGATGTGCGGTCGAGGCCAGCAGTCATGAACTGCAGCCATGCCATCTGGGCGGTGGCATCTTGCATGGCCACCCGGTCGGGGCGAAGGTCGGTGTAGGAAACGCCCCGCTCGAGGCCAGCAGTGCCAGGATCGTCGAGGTGATTGATCAGAATCTTCTCGGCCAAGGTAAGGGCTCGTCCGAGCTTCTCACGACCCCACGCAAGACGTTCGTCGAGTGTGCTGTACACCTCGTTGACGAGTTCGATTGGGGTTTCGGCAAAGACGGCCATAACAAATACCTCTCGATGTGGTAACTTGTACGATACAAGTTTGATACAAGCTGTCAACGACCGACAGCACGTTTCTGCGAAGATCGCTCTCCGACTGCCCGCAGGTTGCCCACGTTATGGCCCGTTCCTTTCGATACCAAGAGATTGCTGAATCGATTCGCGGTGATGTCGAGAAAGGTGTGTTGGCGACTGGTGCGCTACTCCCCAGTGAGTCGGAGTTATCGGCGGCTCATGATGCGAGTCGGGTGACGATTCGTAAGGCGCTTGAGCAGCTTCGGGGCGAGGGACTGGTCGATAGCCGTCAGGGTTTTGGTTGGTTTGTGGGCAGTAGTCCAATCCGTCAATCTTTGGACAGTCTCGAAACCATCGAAGGGCAACTCGCTGAAGCAGGTCGTTCCAGTGAGCGCAGGGTGTTGCAGTTCGGATTTGTTCAAGCTCCCGTTGAAGTCGAGGCTTTGGTAGGTGCTGAGGTGCTTGAGGTCAAACGGCTCAACCTGGCCGACGGTGAGCCATTTGCGTATGTCACTGTTTGGTGTAAGGCCTCGTTAGGCGCTGACCTGTCGCGGAGCGATGTCGAAGAGTCGACGTTCGTTGACCTGCTTCTCGACCGCCTCGGTCATGCGACTCAAGTAATTTCGGCCATCGCTGCTGACGCAGCGATCGCGGTTGCGCTCAAAGTAGACGAGGGCTCGCCACTGCTTCGGGTACGGCGCGTTACCACCGATAGTGCGGGGGGTAACGCACTGGTGAGCGAGCATCTCTATCCAGCACGTCGCACCGAGTTCGAAGTCACCCTCAGCGGTCCCACAGGTGAACCTGCGGGGCTGCGATTGGTCGAGTAGCGCCGCGGAGGTCGGCTGAGACGTGGAGCTTGCGTCATGGCTAGCTACGTTGCTCGAATGGCAGATGAAATCGAGGCTCTGGCGGTCTACGGCACCTTGGCGCCGGGCGAGAAGAACCATTGGGTTCTGTCTCGTATCGGTGGCGAGTGGTGCACGGGAACAGTTCGTGGCTACACCTTCGAGATCACGTGGGGGGCGGCCGAGGGGTACGAAGGGTTCGTGGCCGACGAGAGCGGCGGGTTGGTTCAGGTGGCTGTTTTGCGGTCGTCGCAGCTCGCCAATCGGTGGCGTGAGATCGACGATTTCGAAGGAGCGGGCTACGAACGTCGCTCGGTGGATGTCACGCTTGGCAGCGGTGCCGTCGTGGCCGCTCAGATCTACGTCGCTTTGACCGACAGCTAGCCTCACTCGCTGGCGAGACCAGGTTGGCGATCGGTGGATTCGGTAGCGGCTTCGATGTCTACGGCGGCGACTCCTGCAAACCGATCACGGCCGCTGATCCGGTCGATGTCGGCCAAGCCATGACCGGTTGATCTGTGAAGTTGTTCCACACGCCACACATCGACGCAGCGTTCCTCGGTTGATCAGGTTCGGGACGACGTGCGCTGGTGTAGCTACTAGTCGGATGCCCACAGCGACGCGAGTGCCTGGCCACGTCCGTGTCCAATCCATGGTCTGGACCGGGAAGAGACGTCAATTGCAAATCGTTAACGGGGC
>DNHM01000511.1 GCA_003485885.1 Acidimicrobiaceae bacterium | reverse complement strand
CCAGATTCTGCGCAGGTAGCCGCAAAAGTCGGTGACGAATCTGGGACCGAAGCTGCTGGTGCCGGCGGCGTACGTCCACGATGAATTCGTGGTCATCACCAACGAGGCGTTCCTCGACGACCCGGCACCAAGCTGGTCGATGGGATTGTCGGTGATAGTCCCACTCGTCGTAGATAAACGTGCGGCTGCCATCACTGGGTAGTCGCGTCCCCACGGTCGGCAGGGTCAGACCTGCTGTCAAACTGTCGTTCTCGTCGGCCTCGCTCGCAGACTGTGCCTGATCACTCAGATCGCTGGTGAGCTGGCCGCTGCTCGAACCTTGCCCGTCGACAACCTCGTTCGGTGTTCCTCCATCCAGGGAAACGCCAGTGGACGCCTCGGACTCCAGTCCCTGAGTCTCTGGGTCCTCCTCGAGCTCCGCCAACCCCACCAACGAATCCTGCGCCGGCGCTGATCCGTCGATCAGGTGCAGCAAGAGCCGGGCAATACGCAGGCTCGTTTCGGGTGTTGCGTCGGGGTGATGCATCCGGTCGAGGAGGTTTATCGCTCTGGCGTTACGAGCCGAGGTTCGCTCGAACTTGGTCGCGCCAAGCGTGTGAAGGCGCAACGCCCGCAGAAATACCCCAGATGCAGTGTCCGCGTCGTCTGCCTCTGGCAGACGGGAGGCTCCCCGATCGCTGGCATGTACGAGCACCTGTTCCATGTCGACGACTGCGCCTGGGTACTCACGTCGTATCTGGCCCGTAACCCGGTGGTTTTCTGCAATGTCGACCAGCTTCTCGAACAGCGCCGACCTGCCAGTGGATGGCACCTGCTGCTTGAGTAGCTGATGGAGTAGGACGAACCGATAGAAGGGTCGGCTCTCCAGCGCCGGCGGCAGAATCACCCCATCAGCTGGGGTCTCGTGGCCCCACGGCCAACAAGCTGATTCGCCATCACCCACCGCGAAGGCAACTGGTTCGCCATGGATCGCCTCGGCAAATAACGATAACGAGGTGTGGACCTCGCTCAGTGAGATCACGGAAAGATGACGTCGACGATGTCTCGGACAGCTGTTTGCATATCGACGTCGTCGCTAATGGCCTGCACCAAGGCAGCCTCGCACGCTCGCCGGGCCGGGATTCCCTGTTCGATCAGATGTCCCGCGTACACGAGCAGCCTGGTACTCACACCGTCTTCAAAGCCCCGTTCCCGAAGATTGCGGGCCTGCGAACCACAACGGGCCAACCGGATCGCAGTCTCCTCGTCGACACCGGTCTCGGTCGTGAGGATCAGGGCCTCGGCCTCGACGTCGGGATAATCAAACTCGATACTGACGAACCGCTGGCGGGTCGAAGGTTTCAGGTCCTTCAGCACACTCTGATACCCCGGGTTATACGAGATCACCAGCAAGAAATCATCATGTGCGTGGAGCATCTCTGCGGTTTTATCAATCGGTAATACTCGACGATGGTCAGTCAACGAGTGGATGATCACCGTAGTGTCCTTGCGGGCTTCGACAACCTCGTCGAGGTAACAGATCGCACCCGACCGAACGGATCGTGTCAGTGGCCCATCCATCCACACGGTCTCATCGCCCGACAGCAGGTATCGGCCAACGAGATCAGTAGCAGTGAGGTCCTCGTGACAGGCAACGGTTGTCAGATCGCGCCCCAGCCGCCACGCCATGTGTTCGACAAACCGGGTCTTACCGCACCCCGTCGGCCCTTTCAACAACACAGGCAGTCGCGCGGTTACCGCGGCCTCGAATACTGATGCCTCGTCGGCAAGAGGAAGATAAAACGGCTCGTCCACCAGAAGAACCTAGTGGCCGAAAGGCTCTGCCCTGACATCAGCGGACGAGCTACCGGCGCACAAGTAGCGCCACGCTCCCCACAGTGCATCATGCTCCTCGTCGCCGCCCGCTCGACCGTGGCTTAGGCACTGGGGCCATCATCGAACAGCTGCGCGCCTGACGCCGTCTTCGGACAACCCCGCTCCGAACCTCGCTACATCCATGCCCGACGATCGGTCTCGACCGACCGGAGCACGGTGTCACGAACCCACTCTGCCTGTTCCAGTGGAATCATCCCGACCGAGATGTCGCCGCCAGCGGTGGACAAGACCACAGTTGCCAACCCGCGTCTCCGTTCGAAGAGTCGTTGAGCCACCGTGACACCATTGACCTTCCGGACCAAGACTTCCTCCCGTTGCCACGCAACAAAGGCTCGAAATTGCCCGAACGTGTCGGTCTCGATCGCCCACCGCCGTAATCGAACCTGTCGCCGGGTTCGTGCCCACACATAAGGAACCAACAGCAGGGGCGTGAAGCCCCACCAACTCATCAGCCACCACAGAACACCAGCAGCTAGTGCGGTAAGGATCAAGGTGTTGCGGGTGCGCAGGACCACTTCAGCTGGCGAGACTCGTTCGGCCAGGTGCTCCCCGGGCACCGAACCAGCGAGGGCTACGTGGCTCAGCGATTTCACCTGCTCAGCGGAACACCCTGGCACGGAGATATTCGTCCTTCCAATGGTTTCCAGGTGAACGGTATGGAGCTTCCACAATCGCTCCAACACACCTTGTCGGATCCGGACGATCTGGATCCTGGGCACTGGTGTGGCCACACTGGTTGTCGATAACAGGCCGGCATCGCGGCGTAGTCCAGCCGCTGTTGACCGAACCATCAGGTTCCAGTCCGTGAGCAAGACCCGCACCAGGTTCAACACCAGGCTCGTCGCTAGACCAACAGCGAGCGCCAGTGGTACAAACCACACCAACCATCTAGCCCCCTGCGGCTCGTCGAACCGGGGCAGATCAAACGGCAGGAAGCGGCGGAGCTCGTCGCCAAGAGCGAACAGCGGAGCAAGGATGACGAGGCCTGCGAACGGGGTCTGGGTGAGCGCTATCTGCATCACCCGTCGCGGGTTGTGGTG
>DNHM01000038.1:7364-8894 GCA_003485885.1 Acidimicrobiaceae bacterium | reverse complement strand
CGAGTAGGAGGATGTCCGAGGCCTGGGCCACCGTTTCTGGCGCAGGTGCTTCGGCCCTAGGTTCCAGCTCGGCCTCGACTGCTTCGACTGCTTCTTCTGCGGATTCCTCATTGCCGAGGCTGTCGAGCAGATCAGGCCGCCACATAATCAATGCAACAACAATCGCTACGAGCAGCCAGAACCCGAAGCCGCGTTTGTTCTTCTCCGGTTCTACCCACTCGCCCCCAAACGGCTTCAGCCAGATGAAGAATGCGATCGACAGCAACACCGCTGTCGAAAACATAATGATCCAGACAACATCGAGGTTGTCGACGCCCAACAAGGAATCACCGGCGTCGGAACCAGCTCCGGCCACGACGACCACGATCCATAAAGCCACGGCAACAAACAGGACGGTACGACGCCGGGTGGCAGGTCGCGGTGCGTCGTTCGATGCCATATGACACGGTACCTCGCACGTCCCGGCCACGACGTCAGTTCGCGTGGGGTTCCGACGGCGCTCTATCGTTTCACCAGACCCCACACATCGAGGATTCTCATGGCCGACGCATTCATCATCGACGCAGTACGCACGCCCCGAGGCATTGGCAAGCAGGGCAAGGGCGCACTGTCTCATCTCCACCCCCAGCACTTGGGTGCCACCGTTCTTAAGGCGCTGGTCGACCGCAACGGCTTCGAGACCTCCGAGGTCGATGACATCGTGTGGGGCACCAGCTCACAGGTAAGCGAACAGTCCGGCGACCTTGGCCGCATGGCCGCACTCGACGCCGGTTACGACGTCAAGGCAAGTGGTGTCACGCTTGACCGCTTCTGTGGCTCGGGCATCACGGCGACCACTCTGGCTGGCCACGGGATCATGGCCGGCATGGAAGACCTCTCGATCGGTGGTGGCACCGAGATGATGTCGCTGCCCAAGAAGGGCCTACTGCCCATGGGCGCAAACAATCTGCACCTACGTGAGATCCACCCCCAGCCGCACCAGGGCGTTTGTGCCGACGCTATTGCCACACTCGAAGGTATCTCTCGTGAAGCGCTCGATGCCCACGCCGCTGAGTCCCAGGTCCGAGCTGCCCGCGCCATCGCCGAGGGCCGCTTCGACAAGAGCCTGATCACCGTCTACAACGAAGATGGCAGCGTGGCACTTGATCGTGAAGAGTTCCCTCGTCCTGGTACCACTGCCGAGTCACTCGCCGCACTCAAGCCGAGTTTCCCTGCCGTGGCCGACTACCGCCACGAAGACAACCCCACGTTCCGCGAACTCATGGCCATGAAGTTCCCCGACCTCGAGATCGAACACGTGCACCATGCAGGAAATAGCTCCGGTGTAGTCGACGGTGCCGCAGCAATCCTTATGGCGAGCGCCGACTATGCCAAGGCCCATGGCCTGAAGCCTCGGGCTCGCATCGTTGCCACCGCCAACATGGGCGACGATCCAACACTCATGCTGAACGCACCGGTACCCGCTGCCCGCAAGGTGCTCGAGCGGGCTGGCCTGACCATCGACGACATCGACATCTTCGAGATCAACGA
>DNHM01000038.1:0-7246 GCA_003485885.1 Acidimicrobiaceae bacterium | reverse complement strand
GACGAACTCGAACGCACCGACGGACAGTTCGGGCTGATCACCATGTGCGCTGGCGGTGGCATGGCACCCGCGATCATCATCGAACGCGTCTAGAAGACTCCTGAAACCAATAGATGGGTGGCCTCAACCCAGGTCGTTGGCTCTGATTCATCTCACACAAGATGAATCAGAGCTTTCACCAGTGTTTACAGGCCGTAGCGCGTTGGAGTGGTGCGGATCCACTCGCCCACCATCTCACCGATCATGATCGTGCTCAGATTGATGTTGGCCCGTGGGACCGTCGGCATGATCGATGCGTCGGCCACAACCAACTGATCAACGGCATGGCATCGGCCGAACTGGTCCACCACCGCCATTGGGTCTTCGGCTGGCCCCATCTTGGCCGTGCCACACGGGTGGTATCCGGACGCCGAAACTCGACGAGCAACCTGCACGAGGTCGGCGCTGCTGCTGCGGGCCGGATCGGGAAAGTTCACCTGTTCGATGAAGTCACGCAGCGGTGCTCGCTTCGTTAACGCGAACGCATCTTCAAGCGCTCGTACATGTCGCGCGACATCGCGGTCGTTCTCACCAAAGTGGGCGTTGATGGAGGGCATCGAATCTGCAGCACGTGAGGTCTGGCGCACTTCACCACGGCCGTCGACCTGTTCCAGACTTGGCGCAAGCATGAACATCGGGTCGCCGCGCCCACCCGTGCGGGTGATCAGTTCGATGTTGACATCGAGCGGCGAGTTACTTCCCTCGCTGGTGTACCGACAGATCGTCTGCACCAGCGGCAACTCTGGAGCGCAGAACTCGGGAAATTTGGGGGTCATCACAATCGCCAGCGCAGGGTGATCGGACAGGTTCGCTCCCACCCCTGGTGCTACTGCCACCGGCTCCACCGCGAGCGATGCCAGTTCATCTGCATCGCCAATACCTGAACGCACCAGGACCCCGGGGGTATGAATCGCCCCAGAGGAAACCACAATCAGCCGAGCAGATATCCGGGCACCGTCGTTGGTTTCCACGCCCACGGCTCGTCCACCTTCGACAAGGACCCGGTTCACCACCGTGTCCGCTTGGACCGTGAGATTGTCCCGATACCGAGCGGAAGCGAGATACCCGACCGCGGTCGAGATCCGAAGGCGCCCAAGTTTGTTCATAGCCATCGGTCCTACGCCCACGGCATCAGGCGCGTTGACATCATTACTTGCCGGGAAGCCATGTTCGAGCGCGGCTTGGATGAAGGCGGCTTGGGTCGGCACGAGTTCGTCTTCGGTCCAGCGGCGGATCGAGATGGGACCGGCGTCGCCATGATGCGGCTGATCCCCGTAGTCGAGATCGCGTTCGAGTCGGTTGAACGCTGGCAGGACCTGGTCCCATGCCCACGCGGGATTACCGAGCTCAGCCCACCCATCGTAGTCAGCGGGGATCCCTCGAAGCGCAATCGTCGTGTTCACCGCGGTCGAGCCACCGGTGACTCGACCCCGGGGGAACCGATCGGTGCGTCCGTCGAGCGGGGTATACGACAGGCCCCAGTCGTGGTCGGTATAGCTGTTGTCATGGCCGTTGTAGAGATCGTCGGGTAGATCCCCTGCCAGCGGATAGTCCGGGCCGGCATCCAGCAGCAACACGGAACGATGTGGATCCTCGCTAGCTCGAGCGGCAATGACCGCTCCGGCTGCTCCTGCACCAACTACGACAATGTCCCACGTCTGACCATCTGCGCTGCTCACCGAACCATTGTCGCCGCGTCGTCCGTTCTGTGCCAGAAAGCTCATGATCTCTGACCACTAGTGTTTGGCTATGGCTGATCTCATCATTCGTAATGCGTCATTGCTCGACGGAACCGGTGCCGCTGCCGTCGAGGCCGACGTTGCCATCACTGGACAACGCATCACTGCGGTGGGGTCGGTCGGCGAGTCCGCGAGCAACGAGATCGATGCGGCTGGTCGCACCCTTGCGCCCGGCTTCGTCGATGTGCACACCCACGACGATGGTGCGCTGCTTCGCCACCCTGGCATGGAGTTCAAACTCAGCCAGGGCTGCACCAGCCTGGTGATAGGCAACTGTGGCTTCAGCGCGGTGCCAGCAGTGGTTGGCGAGAACGAAAAAAGTGGACTGATCGGTGTGACTCCCACGTGGACCGAACTGGCTGGTTTCCGTGCCGCGGTTGCCGCAGCAAATCCCGCAGTGAATGCCATGGCGCTCGTTGGCCACAACACCACCCGGTCGCTTGTCATGGGGCTCGAACGCCGACCGCCCACCGATAACGAACTCGAGGCGATGCGCAACCATGTTCGCAGCGCGATGGCCGAAGGTGCGTGCGGCTTCTCGACCGGCTTGATCTATGAACCTGGCCGTTACTGCGAAACCGACGAAATCGTAGACCTGGCCAAACAGTCAGCTGAAGCGGGCGGCATCTACGCCACTCACATGCGCAACGAGGGTGACCGTCTGCTCGATGCGGTCGACGAGGCAATCCATATCGGCATGACCGCCAACCTGCCGGTGCAGATCTCGCACCACAAATCAGCTGGTCGCCGAAACTGGGGCAAGATCGGCCTGTCGTTGGCCAAGGTCGACGAAGCCAATGCTGGCGGCGCCGATGTAACGCTCGACGTGTATCCCTACACCGCTGGCAGCGGGCCGATGGCGCAGTACTTCAACTTGGAGAAGATCGATCCTGAGCTAGCCGAGGTCATCCGGTTCGCGAGCTGCCCCGCGTTTCGCGAATACGAGGGCCGCATGGCGGTCGAGGTCGCGGCCGATCTCGGCATTCCAGTCACCCAGTTGATCCATGACGTGATCAGCGCACCCGAGGGTGACCGCACGTTGTGCATCCAGTTCATCATCGACAACGCTGATATCGAAGAGAACCTGCGACATCCGCTGATGATGGTTGGCTCCGACGGCATCCCCGATCTCCGAGGCCAGCCGCACCCGCGCCTGTTCGGCACCTTCCCCAAAGTGCTTGGCCACTACGTACGTGAGCAGGGTGTGCTCGCCCTGCCGGAGGCGATTCGCCGTATGACGAGCCTGTCCTGTGATCGCTTCGGCTTCGTGGATCGGGGGCGAATCGCCGAAGGCCAGTTCGCCGATCTTGTGTTGTTCGATCCGGACACAATCATCGATACCGCAACCTACGACGATCCCAAACAAGAAGCCACCGGTATCGACATGGTCATGGTCAATGGCCAGATCGCACTCCGCGATGGCACCCATACTGGTGTGGGCGGCGGCCGCCTGCTGTCGTCCGGCCGATAGCCACACGCCAAATTGCCGCTAACTCGCGGCCCGAAAAGTTACGTCCCCTGGGGACGTAACTTTTGGTTGAAGCACGTCTGGGTCGCGGCAATTCAATCTGCGCTGCTGGTCGGCTAAACAGGTGTGCATGGGGATTCTTACAACCGACCTGTGCCGACACTTCGGCATCGAACATCCGATTTTTGGGTTCGCCCACGACATCGCCACCGTTGCAGCGATCACGAACGCTGGCGGCCTGGGCGTCTACGGGGCAACCCGTCGGTTCCCCCACGAGATCGATGACGAATTGGCCGAGATCCGACGCCTGGTTGGCGACAAACCATTCGGTGTCGATCTGGTTCTGCCCGAAGGCATGCCTGAACACAACAGCCGCGATGCGATCGAAGCACACATCCCCGACGAACACCGCTCGTTTGTCAAGGGCATCGTCGACAAGTACGCGGTACCTGAGCCAAGCGGGCCTGGCATGCGCACCCGTTTCATCCGGTCAACGGAGATCGAGGAACAACAACTCGAAGCCGTAATGGCATCCAGCGTCGACCTCTTCGCCTGCGGTATTGGCGCTCCTCGACCTGCCGTCGACAAGGCCAAGGAGCTTGGCAAGACCACGGCCGCCTTGATTGGAAGCCCCCGCCATGTTCGTAAAGCGTTGGCGTCGGGTGTCGACATGATCGTCGCCCAAGGGGCCGAAGCTGGCGCTCATACCGGCACGATTGGCACGTTCACACTTGTACCCCAGATCGTCGATGCGTGCGCCGGCCTCCCCGTGCTGGCAGCAGGTGGCGTGGCCACCGGTCGTCATGTCGCCGCATCGCTTGCCCTTGGCGCTCAGGCCGTTTGGGCCGGCACGATCTGGCTGACCACAACCGAACACACCGCCCACATGGCGCCAGGACTCGTGGACAAGTTGCTGGCCGCGTCGTCTGCCGACACCATCATCACCCGTAGCGAATCCGGCAAGACAATGCGTCAGATCCGCTCATCGTGGAGCGACGAATGGGACGCGGCCGATGCACCCGCCCCGCTGAAGATGCCGTACCAAGATGTGCTCGTCGGCGATCTACTGGGAGCAATCGATGAGCACCAGGTCATGCCCTTGCTGCATTCCCCTGCCGGCCAGGGCATCGGCTATGCCACTGAAATCCGTCCCGTAGCCGAGGTCATGGCCAGCCTGATCGCCGAAGCCGAAGCCATCGTCCAGTAGCCACCCTCACCCATCATCGCGTCACGCGGGGTCAGACCCCACGTCACGCGGGGTCAGACCCCAGACGACGCGATAGGCCACGCGATGCAGCTACTGAAGCCGAAGTAGCGGTCATCGCCCTGGACGGTCTTGTCACGCGGGGTCAGACCCCACGTCACGGCGGGTCAGACCCCAGACGACGCGATCCAGGACCTCGGGCATGTGCGACCCTTCAGGTTTCTGGAAGAGCCCGAGGCGAGCGGTACTACTGCCAGCGAGCGCGGAGGTCGGCTTTGACGACCTTCCCTACGGGGTTGCGAGGAAGTGCGTCGATGGTCTCTAAGCGCTCGGGCAGCTTGTAGCTGGCGATTTTCTGCGCCCGCAAATGTTCGACGACGGCATCGAGGTCGGGCTCACTCTCTGCAGCGGCGACCACGAAGACGCCGACACGTTCGCCCAAGTCATCGTCGGGGTATGCAACGACTGCACACTCGGCGACAGCGTCGTGTGATGACACCAGCGTTTCGATCTCGGCAGCCGACACGTTCATACCACCACGGATGATGATGTCTTTCGCTCGATCCACGAACCGGTACAGCGTGCGAGGTCCATCGCTGTCGGCAATCTCGAAGATGTCACCGGTGCGGTAAAAACCAGCGTCGTCGAACTCGGATCCGTCGGACTCCAGGTAACCGCTGAAGATGGTGGGCCCGGCAAAACGAAGCTCACCCTGCTGGCCGGGTTCAGTGATCTCCTCGCTGGTCTCGAGATCCACGAGCCGGGCCTCGATACCGAGCCTGGATGGTGCTGGGAAGTACCTAGCCCGCTCGTTCGGATCAGGAACGCTGGCCATGGTCGACAGCATGGCGGCGCCTTCGTTCGAGCCGAAGACGTTCACAATCTCGATGCCGCGATCTTGCCAACCTTCGACCATCCACGGTGCGAGTGGTGCCGATCCTGAACTGATCTTGCGAATGTGGGACATGTCGATCGAATCGAGCATGGCCTCGTTGCCCAGCAACATGTTGAGCAACGGTGGTGGTGCGACCGTGTAGCTAATCGCCTCGGACCCGATCTGGCCCAGGAACACCGGCAGATCGATCGGGTGATGCAACAGCAGGGTGCTGCCGGTCTGTAACCACGGCACCAACATGCCTCCTATGCCCGCCATGTTCACGACAGGAAAGGGACACAAGATGCGTTCGTCGGCGGTGAGGTCAAGTTCGGTTACCTGCACATCCGAGCTTGCCAACCACATGTTGTGGGCCCGAGGCACACCTTTTGGTGTGCCCGTTGTGCCCGACGTCCAGCAGATCGTGGCGACGTCGCTTGGGTCCGCCACATGCGGTTCGGGCACCAGAGCCGGACCTTCAGGAAGAGACAACGGCGTTGCTCCTTCGATGCTCGCAGGCCCAAACGTAAACATGGCAGCGTCGAACTCAGCCAGCACACCCATCGATATTTCCAGGATGTCGTCGCGGTCAGGTCGGCCAGCCGTGATCAGATGACGTGCCCCCGAGGTCGCGAGACCATGACGTAGTTCGTGTTCCCGATGTTGGATCGGGAACGGTGTTGCCACCGCACCAATACGGAAACACGCGAGCAGTGAGATCGGGAGCTCAACCGCGTTAGGCAATTGGATAGCAACCGCGTCTCCCGCTGCCACGCCCGCGGCCTGCAACGCAGACGCCACGCCGTTGACCGCATTGTCCACGTCACCCCAGCTCAACCGTTGCGGTTCGCCACTAAAGAACGATGCCCTGTTGGGTGCGTCGATCAATGCTTCGGTGTCGGGGTGCGCAGCGACTGCCCGCTGCACGAATAGGTCCAGAGTGGTCATAACTCAGTACCGTATTACGTGCCCCAAACCTCAGAACAGCTCCGATGACTCTCACGATCGGTTTCGCCACGCCGACCAACCTCTGGAACGAGTCATTCGACGAGAAACAACGGATCCTTCAGCACATCGAGGATGCCGGGATCGACCAGGTGTATATGGCCGATCATGTGTCGTTTCGAGATGGGTCCGGCACTGATGGTTTCGTTGAAATTGCTGCGCTCTCACAGCTTCACCCATCGCTGAAAGTCATGATCAGCATCTATCTGTTGGCGTTGCGCCATCCGCTTCCCGTCGCTCGCCAACTCGCGACCATGTCCACGATCGCGCCCGACCGGGTCATCCTTGGTGTCGGCGTCGGAGGCGAGGACCGCCATGAGATCGAAGTATGCGGCGTCGACCCCCGCACTCGCGGCCGACGCACGAATGAGTGCCTCGAAATCATCCAAGGGCTGATGACCGGCAACCCCATCGACTTCTCAGGCGAGTTCTTTGAGCTGGAACAAGCACGAATTAAGCCTGCGATTACCCCTGCTGTACCAATCATCGTCGGCGGGCGATCAAACGCAGCACTCACCCGAACAGCCCGGTATGGCGACGGTTGGGTCGGCACATGGTGCTCGGCACGGCGTTTTGCAGAGGCGATCGAAATTGTCGCCACCGAAGCCGACGCGCTCGGCCGAGACTCGGTCGACTGGCAACATGGCTATCAGCCATGGGTTGGTGTGGGAGATACCACAGAGCAGGCCAAAGCCTCGGTGGCAGAGGCCATGGAATCGTTCTACAAGGTGCCGTTCGCTGCGTTCGAGAAGTACACGCCATACGGCACGCCCGCTCAGATCGCCGATGCCCTGCGCCCCTATGTCGAGGCTGGCTGCTCCATGCTCAACCTCAAGGTTGTGACCGGCAACGACACAACCGCCGACGCAGCGGTTCAAGCAGCCGGCGAAATCGCCGAGCTGTTGCGAGCATGAACT
>DNHM01000499.1:451-3231 GCA_003485885.1 Acidimicrobiaceae bacterium | reverse complement strand
AGGTGAAAAGTCCGTAGGTGTCATGATCCGGTTCTCGATCAGCGAGACGATTGGACCGTCGGCTTCGGACGCTGCCTTGGCGTCTATCCATTCAGGATCGGCCACGAAACTTGCCCATGCTAGATCGCGTTGCGCGAGATTCTCGAAGCCCACGATGTACCACAGCTGGTCATTGCGACCGCCGATCGAGTTCAGCCAGTAACCAACATTGCTGATCCCATGTTTCTCGAACAGTTCGGTGGTGTGGTCGCGAAAACGAGCGAGGAGCGCCCCCATCTTTCCTGGATGAACGGTGTAAATACGAAGCTCGTGAATCATGCACCATTCCTAGTCGCCCGTCGGGTTCCGGTGTTCTTTCGCCTCGGCAGCCCGGGTGTTGCATACTCACGGCTAGAGGGAGAACCTGATGCACCACGATCCGAAACAACTCATGCGCACCTACCTCGAAGAGGTCGTCAACAACGGACAGCTTGACCTCATCGATGAGTTAGCCCATCGCGACGTAGTCGACGAGGCCAACCAGGCATTCAACGGGCCACCAGGGCGAGCCGGGTTGGTCGCCCACGTGAAGGGCTTTCGTCGCAACATCGACGCTCTCGACATCACCATCACACGGATTGTCGGCGACGACACCACGGTGATGTCTTGGTGGTCCTTCACCGGTATCCATGCCGGGCCGTGGCTTGGACAACCGCCTACCAATCGACCGATTACCGGCACCGTGTTCAGCTTCTTCGACCTGGTCGACGGCCGTATCAGCCGCTACCAGCTCTGGCTCCACGCCGGCTTCGACGACCCAATCGTCTTCGATACCTCCACGCCCTACAAATGAACGAACATGGCGATCCCACCAAACATGGGCTGGCCGTCGCCAGCGGCTATTAGCCCTGCGACACCCTTGACGCATAACGTTGGGCCGCCGCCGAAAGCACGGCGACTTCAGATCAACGTGAGAGTGAGACACCATGGCGTGGGACTTCGAAACCGAGCCCGAGTTCGAGGCCAAGTTGGCATGGATGCGCGAGTTTGTCCGCGACGAGATCTTTCCGCTTGAGACACTCGCACCCGAGTTCCGCAGTGAAGAGGGCCGTGCCGTCTACGCCAAGATCACCGAGCCGCTCAAACAACAGGTCAAGGATCAAGGTCTGTGGGCGGCACACCTACCTCCCGAACTCGGTGGCGGCGGTTTTGGGCAGGTCAAACTCGGCCTGATGCACGAAATCCTGGGCCAATCTCCACTGGCGCCACGAATCTTTGGCAACAACGCTCCCGATTCGGGCAACGCTGAACTGCTCTCGCTCGGCGGGACAGAGGAGCAGAAGGTCAAGTGGATGCAACCGCTGCTCGATCAAGAAATTCGCTCCTGTTTCTCGATGACCGAGCCAGGTGCCGGAGCCGATCCGACACTGTTGACCACCCAAGCAGTCCGAGACGGCGACGAATGGATCATCAACGGCCATAAGTGGTTCTCATCGAACGCCTCGGTTTCTGACATCTTGATCGTCATGGTCAAGACCAACCTCGATGAAGATGCATCGCCCTACAGCGCCTTCTCGATGATCGTGGTACCTACCGACACTCCGGGTGTGAACATCTTGCGCGATGTTCCGACCATGGGAGAACCCGATCACAAGACCGGTGAACCCGGAGGCCATGCCGAGATCCTTTATGAGGACGTCCGCGTCCCCTTCGACAATGTCGTCGGTGGCGAAGCCGGTATCGGGCAAGGTTTCGCACTCGCGCAGAAACGCCTCGGACCCGGTCGCATCCATCACGCAATGCGTTGGCTGGGTCAGTCCAGTCGTGCATTTGACCTGTTGTGCGAACGGGCACTGACCCGCTACACCAAGGGTACGATTCTGGCAGACAAGCAGATGATCCAAGACTGGGTCGCACAGTCGTACGCCGACCGACAAGCCGCCCGATTGTTGACACTTCAGGCGGCATGGAAGATGGACAAGCTGCATGAAGCTGGTGGTACCTACAGCGATGCTCGCCTTGAGATCGCGGTCATCAAGTTCTGGGGCGCAAAGGTTCTGCACGACGTGATCGACCGAGCTATTCAGATACACGGCTCGCTTGGCTACACCACTGATCTGCCACTCGAATCCATGTACCGGGCAGCACGAGCCGCCCGTATCTACGACGGCCCAGACGAAGTGCACAAGGTCACCGTCGCACGACAGGTACTCAAGCGTTACCGGCCAAGCGATCCATCGATCGATCATGTCCCAACCCGCCGAGCCGACGCACTGACCCGTTACGGCGACTATCTCGACGAGTTAGCTGTCAACAGCTAACTCGCCGCCCTACAACTACGCGACGGTCGTGAGTCTGTAGACGAGCCACCAGCACCTGATGGCTTGTCTACAGAATCGCTAGGGCGTTTCCGGGTGAGCCCAACCCGCCCGGGATCTTGAGTGGCGCGGCCACGAAGAAGAACGTCCACCGTTTCTCGTCGTGGCACGCGTTGCGCAGCGTCTCGAAGTCGAACATCTCGCCCAGCGCCATACCGAGAGTCGGAAGCAACCGTCGGTGCAGCGACCCGATCGCTGGGTCGCCGGGCACAACCTCGACGGCAGGGTTATCGGCGCAGATCGCCGCTGGACGGGAGTTCCACAAGAACCGGGCCATACCCTCATCCGCAGCTAGGCCAGCGAACGTCGGAGCTTGGGCATAGGTAGCCCGCTCTGGTTCGGTGAGGGCAAGGTAACCCCGACTCCAAGCAGTCCGAAGACACAAGAAATCGCCTTCCTGGAGTTCGACACCCTGCGCATCGA
>DNHM01000499.1:0-381 GCA_003485885.1 Acidimicrobiaceae bacterium | reverse complement strand
CCAGTGCGCTCGAACCAGCCTGCGATGTCGATGAGCACTCCCCTGCCAGCGATGCCGTGATCAGCGAACTGATCGATACCGAGCCCCATCGGGCCATCGGTCGGATCCTGAGTGCGCCCGCCCCAATAGCCATGTTCTCGGCACCGCACATGATTGAGCGCATCCCACTGCGTCGACCCCTGGGGATGAAAGTTGTTGAGCCGATCGTCCATCTCGTTGCGGTTGAGAGGAAACACAACATGTTCGTATGCCTGGCGACCGAACAGCGGCGGGTTAGGCAGGTTCAGCGGCAGATCGAGCGAGACTCGCACACCGCTTCTCACCAGACTCGCTGCGGCGGCAACACGTTCGGGCGTGACGTGGTTCATCGAACCCAACACG
>DNHM01000084.1:3636-5729 GCA_003485885.1 Acidimicrobiaceae bacterium | reverse complement strand
GCCACACGGCATATTTCTTCTCCTCATGGGACCATTTCCGTTGGCTCAGGCGTGTGTTGCACGACGCTCGAGTTTGGAAGTGATGTGTCCGACATCGCACTTAGTGGATATGTCGCTTTGACGGCATCGCGAGAGGCCACGTTTGCCGCGTTTTACCAGCAAAACATTGGCCCCCTGGCCCGGACACTGACTTCAGCATTGGGTGACCCCCAGGTCGCACAAGATGCTGCTCAGGAAGCAATGGCACGAGCGTGTGAACGATGGGAGAAGATCGAGACCTACGACAACCCGGTGGGCTGGTGCTACCGAGTAGCGATGAATTGGTCCACGAGTCGATGGCGGAAACGCAAACGCGAAATCGTCACCGACATATTCCCCACCCCAGCGCCGANNCGAAGGTCCCGACTTTGCGATACAGGATCGACTTCTGGTCGCGCTGCGGTCGCTGTCGATGGATCAGCGGTCGGTGATCGTTCTTCGGCTGGTCGAAGACTGGTCGATCAACGAAACCGCCGAAGCACTCGGTATCGCACCGGGCACGGTGCAGAGCAGGTACGCCCGTGCCCTCATCCGTCTTCGGGAAGAACTTGGAGATTTCCATGACTGACCCCTTCGAAGACATCGTGCGCAACGCACTCCGTGGCACAAGCGGCGCAGCAGGCGAGATGCCGACCTATCACGGAGCCTGGCAGCGCGGCCGCCGCCGCCGGTGGATCAAACGGTCGGCGCTCGTAGCCACAGGCGCGTTCGTGTTGCTTGCAGCTTTGATGGTAAACCTGGGTCGTCTTCCCGGCAGCGAACCAATCGAAACCAGCGACGTTGCAACCGGCGCCGCAGCCGCAGTAGCCGCAACCCCAATCTTCGAGCCGACCCCGCTGGCGACAACCGCCCTGGTCGAGACCCCATCCTTGTCCGACGGTGACACCGACTCGGTGCAGGCCGCTCCAACCGCACCAACCGCATCGGCCATATCACCCGCCGACACCCCAACTGTGGTTCCTCAAGCTGCAGCAACCCCCACCACAGTTGCTCAGACAACGGTGCCCCCAGCTGCTGTGACCCCGACGGTTGTGGCTGCAACAGCGCTGCCCCCAACCGCTGTGCCTCAAACGAGCGTGCCTCAAACGGGTGCGCCAACCGCACCGGTTCCGACACCAGAGGCGCTGTCAACGCCGCCCCCAACGGTTGAGGCTCTGCCAACAGCGGACGCAGAGACGGCCCAGGAACCGGCCAGCTTGGCGGGCACTGCACAACAACCGGTTGATCCTGGTGGGACCGACGAACCGTCGGGTCCTCCACAGGTGGCGTTCACGACGGTCGCACCGGCGGACGCTGTACTCCTTGATGGCGCCGCCAGGGGAGTGGCCTTACCCTGTGACCTCGACCAAGATGGCGTGGCCGACGCAACGTGTGAGCTGTTGGCCGACTACTCCTGTACTGGCGACGGCGATGTGGAACCGGGCTACAGCATGGTCGACTCCAACGGTGACAGCGTCGGTGATACCTGCACTGCGTTAGATCTCACCATCTGTGACACCACCAACGATGGTTTGGGTGACACACCATGCATCATCGATGTCAGCGTGGCTCCTGGGTAGTCGCACTCGCTCTGTCAAAGCTACGGGAGATTGGCTGTTTCGTTACTGTCGGCGGCCATAGTGGAGCGCGTGTCTGGACCCGTCACCGATTTGCTTGACCTGCTCGACCTCGAACCAATCGACGTGAACATCTTCCGGGGGCGAAGTCCCGATGAAGATCGCCAACGGGTGTTCGGGGGCCAGGTCATGGGCCAAGCACTCGTCGCCGCGCAACGGACGGTCGACGACGATCGCCAAGCGCACTCGCTCCACAGTTACTTTCTACGACCGGGTGACCCGGCAGTGCCGATTCTGTACGAGGTCGACCGCATCCGTGACGGGCGGAGTTTCGCGACCCGGCGGGTAGTGGCGATTCAGCATGGCCGAGCGATCTTTACTATGTCGGTGAGCTTCCATATCCAAGAGAGCAGCCAGGAGTATCACCTGTCCATGCCCCAGGTCGATGGACCCGAGGACCTGGTGGACTGGACCGATTACCTGGCCACCATTCAACGC
>DNHM01000084.1:2346-3520 GCA_003485885.1 Acidimicrobiaceae bacterium | reverse complement strand
TCGATATGTGGCTGCTCGATTGCAGCACCATGGCACACGGATATCAGTTCAGCGATCCCGACATGCAAATGGCCAGCCTGGACCACTCGATGTGGTTTCTCCGCCCGTTCCGTGCCGACGAGTGGTTGCTACTCGATGCTGAATGTATAACGACCGCAGGCGCTCGAGGCATGAACCGAGCGAACATCTACACCGTCGACGGGCGTCTGGTAGCCACGGCAAATCAGGAAGGTCTCATGCGTCGCCACGACGGGTAGTTGTAATAGCCGGGGACGTCCGCATTGCTGGCCTTGGGGGGCTGGTCATTTAGGTGGTGGCGTGGACTGCGGTGTTCAGGGCGAGTTCGATCATTTCGTCGACGCCCATTTGTCGTTCATCGGAGCTCAGATGTTCGCCGGTGACGAGATGGTCGGTCATCGTGAACATGGCCAACGCGTCAACACCTTCGAGCGCGGCGATTGCATACAACGCTGCACATTCCATCTCGACACACAACACGCCATCCGCAGTGTGGCGGTCCTGAGCGTCGTTGTTGGGTTCATAAAACACGTCGCTGGTAAACACCTGGCCAGTTATGAGCGATACGTCGTGGGTCTCGGCCGTGGCCGTCGCTGCCGCCAACAACGAAGCGGAACCCACGATTGGGCCGGCCGCGCCGATCATGGCTGGCAGATTGCTATTGGTTACCGCAGACTCGGCCGCAATGATCTGGCGAAGTCCTAAGTCAGGCTGATAGACCCCGGCCGTACCCACACGAATCAGCCGGGTGACGCCATACGAACGAATGAGCTCGGTGATGTAGATCGCTGCCGAAGGCACACCCATGCCTGATGGCATGACTGAAATCGGCATGCCTTGCCACGTACCGGTGAAACCAGTCATGCCCCGAACTTCGGTGACCAACTCGGCACCGTCGAGGAAGTTGTGTGCGATACGAGCTGCTCGTTTGGGATCACCTGGCATGAGGACCGTGGGAGCGAAGGCGCCATCGGGAGCAGAGATATGTGGTGTTGGCATGACGAGTGTCTCCTAGAAAAGGTCGGCGTCGGCGGCAACCTCGGCCGACTTGGCGGCCATCCATGCGTCGAAGTCATCGTTGCTCCATGCATCGTGGCGATCTTGAGCATAGAACTGCGCATTGCGGTTGTAGAGCCACGCGTTCATGCGGTTGGCC
>DNHM01000084.1:276-2267 GCA_003485885.1 Acidimicrobiaceae bacterium | reverse complement strand
CCTTCGGGAACGAACGCTCCACCGGCGACGATCGACCCTGCGCCGATGACGGCACCGTCCATGATCGTGGCATTGATGCCTATCAGGCATGAGTCGCCGATCGTTGCACCATGGATGGTGCAGTGATGGGTGATCGAGCAGAAGTCACCGATGATTGTCGGGGTGGCAGACCCGACATGGATCATCGCAAAGTCCTGGATGTTGGTCATGCGGCCGATCTCGATGTGATGCATCTCAGATCGCATCACCACATGGGGCCACACCGAGGACCCGGCCCCGATGGAAACCTTGCCGTACACATAGGACGACTCGTGGATCCAGACGGACGGATCGATGTTCTGCATGGGGGCCTCTTTGATGGGTTCGACTGGCCCGCTGCGCGGCTCGATTCGCAGTCATGGCGGTCCTGCTAGGCAACCTAGTGTCCGGGCCACCTAAACTAGGAAGTGTGCTGATCGTTGTCTCGCCCGCGAAATCTCTCGACTATGAATCGCCGTTGGCGACAAAGAAGGCGAGCGAGCCGCGAATGCTTGACGAATCGGCACAACTGGTCGACGTGATGGTCAAAAAGTCACCGGCCGATCTGCAACAGCTCATGCATATTTCGCCTGCGTTGGCGGAACTCAATTTCGACCGGTTTCAGGATTGGCAGGTGCCATTCACCAAGGAAACGGCTCGGCCAGCGGTACTGGCGTTCAGCGGCGACGTGTACCTCGGCCTCGAGGCTGGCACGTTCAGCGAACGCGACTTCACCCATGCCCAGAAAGTGTTTCGTATTCTGTCAGGGCTCTACGGCGTGTTGCGGCCGCTCGACTTGATGATGCCCTACCGTCTGGAAATGGGTAGCAAGGTCAAGAACGATCGGGGCAACGACCTGTATTCGTTCTGGCGCGATGACGTGACCAAGACGTTGGCAGCCGATATCGAGGCCAGCCCGGGTGCCAACGTGCTCATCAACCTTGCATCGAATGAGTACTTCGGTGCCGTCGATCCCGAAGGCCTCGGTGCTCGCATCATCTCGCCGGTATTTCTTGATTCGAAGGATGGCGGCCCTCACAAGATTGTCAGTTTCTTCGCCAAGAAAGCGCGCGGCTCCATGAGCCAGTACCTGATCAAGAACCGCATCACCACGATCAAGGGCATCACCGATTTCGACGGCATGGGTTACGCCTATGACCCATCGCAGTCCACGGCTGATCGCCCGGTCTTTACCCGGTCCTACTGACCCTGCTCCTAACCGACCCCGCACCTAGTGAAAAGGCCCCATGGCTCTCTATCCGCAGACCTCATTCTCAGCGCCCCCAGGGGCAACCAGGATCACCCTGGTGCGCCACGGGCAAACCGAACCAGCCGACCTGGCCAATCCGTTTCCGCTCAAACACGGTCATGGTGACCCAAACCTCACGGAGCTGGGCGAGCAGCAGGCAGTGAAGGTTGCTGATCGGTTGGTCAACGAGGCCATCGACGGTCTGTATGTGTCGTCACTTATCCGTACGCATCAGACAGCTGAGCCGCTCGCAGATCGTCTTGGGCACGAACCGACCGAAGAACATGACTTACGCGAGGTGTTCCTGGGCGACTGGGAAGGCGGGCTGTTCCGGCACATGCTGGCCGATGAACACCCCGCAGCTTTGGAGTTCCACCGCACCTACGAGTGGGGTGTCGTCCCTGGCGCCGAGACCAATGCCCAGCTGATTGGACGCACCTCGGGCGCTCTGACGGGTATCCACGAGCGCCATGGTGGCGAACACATCGTGTGTTTCGTGCACGGCGGCGTGATTGCTGCGTTGTGTGCCCATACAACCGGGGCACCAATGACCGGTTTTGTTGGCGCCGACAATTGTTCGATCCACCGATTGGTGTTGACCCCGGAACGTTGGTTCCTGCGTTCGTTTAATGATTCGACACACCTGGGTGGCGTGATGACGCCCCAAGCAGTCATCGATACTCCTGCCTAAGCAGCCATGTCAGCCGAAGCCTTAGCTTCCGTC
>DNHM01000084.1:0-171 GCA_003485885.1 Acidimicrobiaceae bacterium | reverse complement strand
TCCTGGCTTCCTCGAGCGCCTCGATTATGTCCTGGTAGTCGGTCTGTTCCCGGATCCACCGTTCGTCGCGCCACAACGTGAAGCCGAACGCAAGCACCATCGTTCCGCTCGACGCGCCGACAAAACGGTCGCCGACGAGGAAGAAGGCAATGGCTGCAAGGAAACCAAGTG
>DNHM01000267.1 GCA_003485885.1 Acidimicrobiaceae bacterium | reverse complement strand
GTGAACCGGATCGAGTGGTTGGCCTACGACGACTCTGGCATGGACGGCACGCATACAACCAGCAACCCGTCGGCATTCAGTAATGCCGATCCGGCAGCGTTAGCCGCAGAACTGGTCGAGCTTCTGGCCGACGAAGACGTTGTGGCGATCGTGGGTTACGACAAGAACGGCACCTACGGCCATCCCGATCACAAACAAGTACATCATGTGTCGCATGCAGTCGCACCTGCGCTTGGCAGTGACTGGGTGCTCGAAGCGACCTACCACCGCGAGTACTTGGCCCTGTTACCTGATGCTGACGGCACGCTCGATCCGGACTTCGCTGCGGGCGAGGCTGAGCTGTCGCACTATGTCGAAGGCCACGAGTGGTTCGAGATCAAGATGAAGGCGCTGATGCATCACACGTCGCAGGTTCCCGACGACGTGAACACCGAGGACCCGCCGGTGGAACGATTCAAGGCACGTTTCGGTACCGAATGGTTCATCACCACGCCCTACAACGGCTCAACCAACGTCGACGATCTACCCGTGCTGGCCAAACTGCTCGAACCAAAAGCCAACTGGGTCTCACCCTTGTAGCTGGTCGCCTACCCCTGCAGCGACGGAACTTCGAAGCAGGCGAGTGCGGCCACAACAGTAGATGCGTCGCCGCTGATAGTGGCGGCGCCGGAGTCGAGCGCGTCGGCGAACGTCAACCTGCCCGAGATCACGTCGGCCCAGTGTTCGTGACTGATCGTTACCGTGTGTTCTGCCGCGGTGCCATCGGTCGGTATGGCGACGCCCCGCCGAACATGTAAGCCAGAACGCGAGTTGCCCATGACGAACGCGATGTGGCAGTCAACAACGGCGGCTAGCTCGGGAATCAGCGTTGTCTTAAGTCCGTGCACGAACGTCGCAGGTTCGTTTGCCAGAACCTGGCTGCGTCCGGCTCGGAAGCCTCGGTGGCGAGAGAAGTCGATTTGGCCGTCGAGTTCGAGCGCTCGGGTCAGACACCAGTTGCGGACGTTGGCCGACATTGTCCGTTGAGCGATCGTACGAAGCACGTTTGCCAGTAGCCCTCGTTCGGCTGGCGTGCCGCCATCGGCACGTCCGTCGTCGGTGACTTGGCTGCGCACCAGCCAGGTGGCGAGTTCGAGTGCCCAACGGATGTCATCGTCAGCGAGCGACTCTTGGGCTTGGGTCATGACCTGATCGCGGCCGCCGAAGCCCGCGATAAGTCGCTGGGTGCGTTCGATTGTCGGCAGCGGGAAGAGCTCGGCTTCATTGCCGTCGAACCAGCCTCGGAGTCCGGCATGGATCTGGCGCACATGGTGTTCGACCAGGCCATAGTGCTGCTGGGTCAGGTAGCTGCGGTCAAAACGTTCAGGCAACTGCACCTGAGCGATGAGCTCGCCCAGAGTTAACCCCTTGTTGATGCCTCGCACCGTTTGATCCCACATGAACTGGATGGCGTCGCGTGCATCGATCACGCCATCTCGGATCTCGCCTCGGCCAGACAGCGGTGGCCCATGGGCACACACCAGATGTTCTGGATCGAAGTCTGCGATCTCGTCAATGCCGTTGAGCAGGATCCGGGGGTCGCGGTACTCCTCGCCCCGGATTGCGAACACGTTGAACAGCGCCGGCCACACGATGTTGTTGACACACAGGTCGAGTTCCGGGAAGAACACATTGATGTTGTCGTTTGCGTCTGACGGCGCCGGGGACAGTGTGACCTGAAGTCCAGCAAGGGTGATCGTTGTTTTTTCGGCGACCAGGTTGGTCGGCGGTAGATAACCGGCAGTGCCTCGGCCATGCGCCGGGTTTTTGTAGAAACGACCCAAGCCGCCACCGACCATGCCGTCGGGACCGTCGGTCGGTAGCGACATGCCGAACTGGTGGATCAGCCCCCGAGCGCTCACGGGGCCAACGTCAGATGCGATCCGCGACAGGTTGTCGGGGATCAGCTCGTGTCCCCAGATGGGAATGTCGTCGCCGGCTGCCATGAACGCGGCGGTGCCATTGCAGTAGTGGAAATGGGTGTAGATAACGGCCACTACGGGTGCTGAGGTGTGGGCTTGAACTGCATTGAGTGCAGCTTGCATCTCTTCTTGTGACTCGCCGGTATCGATCACGATCAGGCCATCGGGGCCCTCGACGAATGTCTGGTTCGACAAGCCATTACCGACCATGCACCACACGTTGTCGCTGACTTCGTAGAGCTTCTCGGCGAGTCGGTTCATATGTTCGATCGTCGATTGATGCACCAACTGACCTTGTGCTGCCGTGACGGTGTTACGCCCGTCGCTATCGAAACTGGCTGGTAATGCTCTGTTGCTTGGTGATGCGGTGCCCATGTGAACGACAGTAGTCAGCCCAACTAGTTTGGCCCAGTGACGACGAATCTTCCGAAGGCCACACCCCCGTTCGAAGGCGAGGTCGCTCGTCTTTATGGCGATGCGACTCCGCGACCGCTTCACGCCCCGACGCCGTCGGACGGTCCCAACATCGTGTTGGTGATGCTCGACGATGTGGGTTTCGGCACCTGCTCGACCTTTGGCGGGCCGGTGCCGACCCCGACGGTGGAACGGGTTGCCCAGGCGGGTCTTCGCTACAACCAGTTCCATACGACAGCGCTGTGCTCACCGACCCGAGCTGCCATGCTGACTGGACGCAACCATCACACCGCACACATGGGCGGCATTACCGAGATTGCGAACAGTTTTCCGGGGTATGACTCGGCGATTCCCCTTGAGACCGCCATGGTCGCCGAGCTGCTTCGCCAGAACGGCTACTCGACGGGCTGTTTCGGCAAATGGCATCTGACCCCATCATGGGAGCAGAGTCCTGCCGGGCCGTTTGATCGGTGGCCGACGGGTCAAGGCTTCGATCGGTTCTACGGCATCATCGGTGCTGAGTGCAGCATGTACGAGCCACCGGTCTATGACCAGACCACACCGATCCAGCCGAATGCCGGTCGCGACGACTACCACTTCACCGAGGACATGGCTGACAAGGCCATCGACTGGATACGGCTGCAGAAGGCAAGCGCCCCTGACCGGCCGTTCTTCTGTTATTTCGCGACGGCAGCGGTGCATGCACCGCATCATGTGTGGCCCGAATGGATCGCCAAATTTAAGGGCCAGTTCGACGACGGCTGGGACGTACTGCGTGAACACATCTACGAGCGCCAGCTCACTCTCGGTGTCATTCCGCCGGACACAGCGCTGACGCCTCGGCCCGATCAGGTGCCGTCGTGGGATGAGTACCCCGACCGCTACAAGCCGGTTGCGTCACGGCTGATGGAAGTATTCGCCGCGTTCATGGCCCATACCGATGCCCAAGTTGGACGGGTGCTCGATGCCATCGATGAACTCGGCGTAGGCGACGACACCCTTGTGGTCTATCTGACCGGTGACAACGGCGCTTCAGCCGAAGGCACGATCCATGGGGCATGGAGCGCACCGTCGTTCCAGAATGGCGTGCACGAAGACCCCGAGTGGCTTCTCGAGCACATGGACGACTTCGGTAGTGAACGATGCGAGAACCACTTCAACGTCGGCTGGGCATGGGCGCTCGACTCGCCATTCCAATGGATGAAGCAGGTGGCCTCGCACTTCGGCGGCACCCGCAACGCATTAGCGGTGTCATGGCCCAACGGCATCGACGACGCTGGCGGCCTGCGCCAGGGTTTCCATCATGTAATCGACATCTTCCCCACACTGCTCGAGGTCGCCGGTATCGACATGCCCGATCAGGTGAAGGGCATCGACCAGCTGCCGCTGCACGGCGATTCCATGGTGCCCAGCTTCGATGCCGGGACCGAGCCCGACACCGACCGTACGCAGTACTTCGAGATACTGGGGAACCGAGCGATCTATCACGACGGCTGGATCGCATCGTGTTTCCATGGTCGGGTGCCGTGGATCCGGTATGCGGGTTTCGAATTCGACGGCCCCGACGAGGTGTGGGAGCTCTACGACGTGGGGAATGACTTTTCGCAGAGTGTTGACCTGGCCGGTGAACATCCCGAGAAACTGGCTGAGATGCAGGCGTTGTTTGAATCCGAAGCGCAGCGCCACGGCGTTTACCCAATGCGCGACGCAGGGGCAAAACGGGGCGGCGACTACGGCGTGCCCCGGTCGCTCCAGGCTGACCACATGACGTACACACCGGCTCATGTCCGCATGCCGGAAAGCTCGATCGTCAATATGAAAAACGCGTCGTCCAGGATCACCGCGTCGATCGTGGTTCCCGATGGCGGAGCCGAGGGTGTCGTCGCGTGTCAGGGCGGGGCCATGGCTGGCTGGGCACTATGGCTCGACGAGCACGGCGTGCCTCACCATCTGTACAACTGCTTCGGGCACCACCTGACCACCACGTCTGGCCCCGGACCACTTGCCCCCGGCGAGCACGAACTGAGTGTGCTCTACGTGCACGATGGCGGCTTCGGCGCCGGAGGCACAAACATCTTCTTCATCGATGGCGTCGAGGTCGACCGCGCCCGATTGGAACAGACCGTTCCCGTCATCTTCTCGATGAGCGGCGAGACGTTCGATGTAGGCATCGACACCGGCTCGCCGGTTGGTCCCTACCGGCACGACTACCGCTTCACCGCCGACATCACCAGTGTGACCCTCGAACGCCTGAGCGAACCAGACGACGAGACACGGGCCCAGATGCTCGCGGGCGAATGGACCGCTGCCATGTCTACTCAATAGGTGCCACCTAGTAGACAGTGGGTATGAAGTACACAAAGTTGGGCAACACCGGCGTCGACGTCTCCAGGATCTGTCTTGGCTGCATGAGTTATGGCTCGTCTAGCCAAGGCACACACGACTGGGCCCTCGAAGAGGATGAGAGCCGACCGTTTATCCAACAAGCGCTCGAT
>DNHM01000076.1 GCA_003485885.1 Acidimicrobiaceae bacterium | reverse complement strand
CCGGCGGTTCGAGGTAGGCACTGGAGCCGGCTCGGTCGATACGTGTCATGGATCCCGAGATCGGGGCATACAACGAGGTGAAACGTTCTGCCTCGGTGCTGGGCACACTAAACCCGGTGTTGAGCATGGACAGCGGGTCAAAGACTCGTTCTGCGAATGCCTGCGCCAATGTGGAACCGGTGATCGCCTCGATCACGGCGCCGCACACATCGGTGGACATCGAATAGTTCCAGGCGGTGCCCGGGTCGAACAGTAACGGCTGCTTGGCAAGGCTTTTCATGCCCTCACGCAATGAATAGTCAGGCGCGCTGATGTCACCCAGGCCTTCTGCTCGATAACGCGCATCGACCGGTCCTTGGCGCAGGAACCCATAGGTCAGTCCTGAACAATGCGACAAGAGGTCGCGGATCGTTATCGACCGGGCTGCGGGACGGGTCACCGGGGAGACGTCGTTGCCAGCGACCATCACTGTTGGGTTCGCAAATTCTGGCAGGAACTTTTCGACTGGATCCTCGAGCAGCAGTGCGCCCTCTTCGAAGAGCTGCATCAACACGATCGATGTGATCGGTTTGGTCATTGAATAGATCCGAAAGATGCTGTCGACCGTGATTGGAGCCTGGTCCTCGACATCGGCCCAGCCGTAGGCATCGGTGTAGACCGGGCCGCTGGCATCAGCGACTTGGACGACCGAACACGGGATCTTTGCCTCGTCTACGTATCTGCGGCCAACGGCGCCAATACGGTCGAGTCGTGCCTCGTCGAACCGTGCCATAGGAGTCTCCTCGTGTGTATGCGGCGGTGTGCAGCGTTGCACACATACGGCTACTGATCCTTACATATCGCCCAATTATGTAACAGTGCAAGAAGCAGGGTTCAGGCGTGTGCTAGCAGGGTTTTGCACCGTGACCCGACCCATCGATAGCTTCCATAGCTTGTCGCATTTGCTGAGCTGAGGGGACACCGGATGAAGCAGCTGGCGCGGTTGAGGTCCAGTTCGAGTCCGTGAGCGTGCGATTGGTACGGTGGCCCTCGACATGTTGTACCCCTACGAATGGAATCGCGGCTGATGGCAACGACGGTTGGCGTCATCACGAATCCGCGATCGGGCAAGGACATCAGGCGGCTCGTAGCTCACGCGTCTGCACCGAACGACACCAGCCGTATCGCCGACGTCCGTCGGCTGATTGTGGGTGCAGTCGAAGGCGGTGCCGAGTTGGTGTTATTGGCTCGGGACCTCCATGGACTTGGTGAACGGGCGATCTCGGGGCTTGATCTGCCGGTCGAACTCCTCGATTTCGACGTCGATGGCTCCGGCGGTGACACCGCACGGGCTGCGATAGCAATGAAGGAACGCTCGGCCGATGTACTGGCCGTGTACGGCGGCGACGGAACTCACCGCCAGGTGGCCCGAGGCTGGAGAGATGCCCCCATCGTTGCGGTCGCTGGCGGCACGAATAACGCATACCCGCAAATGATTGAACCAACGGTCGCGGGCGCAGCCGCCGGTCTTGCAGCTGCCGGGGGAGTGCCACTCGACGATCTCATCGCGTACCAGTCGCTGGTCATCGATATCGATGTCGAAGGTATCCCCGCTGATTTGGCGCTGATCGACGTGGCCGTGATCCGAGGCGATACCGGCGGCAGCCCCAGTTTGTGGTCGCTCGACGGGGTCGAACAGATCTTCACCGCGGTGGCTGAACCGTGGTCGATCGGCTTGTCTGCGTTTGCTGGCTTGGTCGCCCCCACCAGCCGCACCGACGACCGGGGCGTACTCCTGGATCTCGACCCCAGCGCATCACAGCGTGTTCGTGCACCAATTGCACCCGGCCACTATGTCGAGGCCGGGCTGCAATCGGTCTCGGTGGTCGAGGCTGAACAAGGCGTCACCGTACGGGGGCCCGCGGTCTTCGCCGTCGACGGTGAACGAGCTGGCGCGCTCGAAGACGGCCAATGGGCATCAATGACGTTGCGACGTAACGGTCCTCGGGTCATTGACATCCGTCGCACCTTTTCTCTGGCCGTGCGACGTGGCCACTTCTATACAGAAGTTAACGAGGAGTCCTGACTATGGCGCACGAGTTCACCATGCCCAAACTTGGGCTCACGATGACCGACGGCACCATCCGCGAATGGCTGGTAGCCGACGGAAGCAAGGTCAACGTAGGCGATGCAGTACTGGTGATCGAGACTGACAAGGTCGAGACCGAAGTCGAGGCTCGCGAAGCCGGTGTGTTGTCGATCAGCGGTGTTGTTGGCGAGAACTATGCATGCGGCGCAGTCATCGGCACCCTGCTCGGCGAGGGCGAAGTCCCTGCAGCGGCGGCCCAAGCTCCGGCCGGGGCACACGCGGGTGCTACAACTTCTGCACCACTTTCTGGGGGTGCCCCAGCACCTCGTGCTGCACTAGGGGCTACTGCCCCTGCGGACGAAGACATCGCAACCCGAGGCCAGGGCGGGCGCATCCTTGCGTCGCCGATGGCTCGTGCAGCCGCGCGAAACGCTGGCGTAGAGCTGGCCCACATTGCCGGTACCGGCCCCAACGGTCGCATTGTCGCGGCCGATGTCGTCACTCGAGTCGAGGCCCTTGCTGTCGCGCCTGCTTTCACCATTGGGGCCACAGCGGCTGTGGGCGAAGGTGGCCGCATCCTTGCGTCGCCGATGGCCCGGGCAGCTGCTCGAGATCGCAATGTCGACCTTGCCGAAATCGTGGGCACGGGCCCCGGCGGACGCATCGTCGCCGACGATGTCGCTCGTTTCGCCGACGCACCAGTTGCTGCTCCTGTAGCGCCGACGGCTTCCGTTTCTCCTCCCGCTGCAGTCGCCGGTGTCGCTGGCGTCGCGGTGGGCACCACATCGGTTGCGGCACCTGTTGCGGCCACCGGCGGTGGTCGCATGCTGGCCGAGCTTCTGGGCATTGACCTGCGTCTCGTGCCGCCGGTGCCCGGTGCTCGGGTCACCCGCGAAGATGTCGCCGCGTACGTGCGGGCACGACTCGCATCAACCGAAGCGACCCCTGCTGCGACCGATGTCGAGCCTGAAGCTGCTCCAGCCATGCTGGTGCTGCAAGAACCATCAAAGATGGTGCCGCTGCGTGGCATGCGGGGGGTCATCGCCGAGCGTATGCATTCGTCTCTCACCGAGATGGCCCAGCTCACCTTGAGCCTCGATGCCGACATGGCTGCAGTGAACTCCGAACGGGAGCGGCTCAAAGCTGCTGAACAGACCGTGCCGGGTTACACCGCGTGGGTTGTTGCAGCGGCGGCTCGGGCGCTGGTCGACCATCCATACGTAAACAGCCAGGTCACCCCCGATGGTGTCGCCCACCTACCCCACGTACACCTTGGCGTGGCAGTGGCAGTTGACGGTGGCCTGATCGTCCCCGTCATCGAGAATGCAAACTCCGTACCAGTCGATGAGCTGCACACCTCGGTGGCTGATCTTGCGGTCCGTGCTCGCGATGGCAAACTTACGTTGAACGAACTCGAGGGTGGCACCTTCTCGGTCACTGCTCTTGGCATGTATGGCGTCGATATGTTCACGCCGGTTATCAATCCACCAAATACGGCAATTCTCGGAGTTGGCCGGTTGCGTACAGAGACCCGGTGGGAAGACGGCGTAGCATCTCCTAGGACAGTCATGACATTGAGCCTCACCTGGGATCACCGGGCATTTGATGGGGCCCCAGCGGCGGAGTTTGCGCAATCAATCGTTCGATACCTCGAAAACCCGGCACAACTGAACACATGAGAGCCAAACCCGGCTTCGGTGAATTACTGGCCCAGGCCAACGTCACCGAAGTCTGCGAGCTACGTTCGCCTCGGTTGGGCTTTATGGCCTATCACGGGGGTCAACTCGAAAAAGTCACCGATGTCATCGCGAGCTCGGCAGCTCGGGCATCTGGCTGTTCGTATTACGGCGTGCTCCAGACCGACGAAGATTCGGTAGTGCATCTGCCGTCGAACACAGTTGCGCCAGCCGAATCGCCCAAACTGGCCGAGTTCGTTTCCCACGTCGACGCGGTTGTCACCATCCACGGGTATGGCCGCAAACGTTTGTGGCACGCGCTTCTTCTTGGCGGCCGCAATCGTGAACTAGCCGAACATGTTGCTCGCCATCTCCGGCGGCGGCTTCCCGACTACCACATCATCGATAGTCCCGGTGATCTTCCCCGCGAGCTCGCTGGCATGCATCCATTGAATCCGGTCAACCTGCCAACGTCGCAGGGGGTGCAGATCGAGCTGCCGGCTACGGTCCGCTGGAACCGCAAGGGACGACACTGGAGTGATCTTGGCTCACATGGCCGTGCGCCGCAGGTCCAGGCGCTCATCGATGGGCTAACCGAAGCTGCCGAGTCCTGGACCAGCGAATAGCCGCTGATCGAGCGCAAAGGTTGTTTGCAGTGTCTCGGTAGCGAGGTTCATCGTGTTGTTCCTTGCGCTGCTCCTTGTGATCGAGATGCAGGTGCAGTCGGCCGACGAACCAGACGTGCGCAGGGCCGATGGGGACCAGCGATAAAGGCGACCGAAAGGTTGTGTTTCGTAGATCGTCATCTTTTTGGGGAATTGCCTTAGGTCCTCAAAGGGTTTGAACCATGTCATCACCGAACTGTGCTGCGAGACTGTCGTGTCTCGTGCTGGAATGAGAAGACATGCGATTGTCCCTCCACAATTTCAACTCCCGCAACCGGCTTTCCCTCCGGCTGTTCGCGGGAGCGCTTATTCTGAGCCTGTTCGCGGCCGCTTGTGGCGGCAGTGATGACGATCTCGCAGCAGCCGCAGCCGCGGTGGACCCCGTCGAAACGAACGGCGGCGGCATCTTGGTGAAACCACCAGATGTCCTCGAAGGAGACCCTGCCGAACCACAATCGGATCTTCCATCGCTGGTTGATGGGTTGGACCTCACGCCGATCGTGCCATTCGAGTACTTCGATGGGACGTTGGCCTCGACTGCCGAGTTCAAGGGTCGACCAACGGTTCTGAACTTTTGGGCTAGCAACTGTGCAGCATGTGTTGCCGAAATGCCCGACTTTGAAGAAGTGCACCTCGCGCTCGGCGATCGTGTTGACTTTGTCGGCATGAATACTGCTGATGTCAGCCGCGAGGCTGCTGTTGCGTTGGCGGCCCAGACGGGTGTTTCCTATCCGCTTGCTGACGACACCACGTCGGTGGTGTTTCGTGAATTCGGTGGTTTTGTTATGCCGACCACGGTGTTTCTGAACGCACAGGGCCAAGTGGCCGGATCGTGGGCTGGCGTTCTGACCGCAGATGAGCTCACTCGCCTCATCAACGAAAACCTTCTTCCGGAGTAGTCGATGTTTAGTGCCGATCTTGCTTTCCCGTTCACGCTGGGACTCGTGGCTGCTTTTAATCCTTGCGGCTTTGCCATGCTTCCGGTGTACGTCTCGTTCTTCCTTGGGAAGGACAGCGACACATCCACCGCCCGAAACATCATGCGTGCGCTTAAGGTCGGACTTGCGTTGACCGCAGGTTTCGTGGCTGTGTTCGGCGCATTTGGCATATTGACCTCGAGCCTGTTGAGTAGCGGGTCGGTGCTCAACTACACGCCGTATGTCACGTTCGGTCTGGGCATCTTGCTGATTCCGTTTGGATTCGCCATGCTCAAGGGTTTTGAGCTCAAGTTGTCGACGCCGCGGTTGCAGAAGGGCGGCGACTCCGGCGAAGTGGTCTCCATGTTCTTGTTCGGCGTCAGTTATGCGGTGGTATCGCTGGGCTGCACAGTTGGCCTGTTCATCGCTGGTGTCTCGAACGTGTTTACCTCGGGCGGTTTCGTCAACGGTGTCTCGGTTTTTGTGGCTTATGGCTTGGGTATGGGAGCCGTGATTATGACCCTGACGGTGGCGCTCGCTTTGGCCAAGACCTCGATCGCCACCAATATGCGCAAGATCTTGCCGTGGGTGAACCGCATCAGTGGCGTGTTGTTGATGCTTTCAGGTGCGTACTTGGTCGTGTACGGCTGGTGGGAAATTCAAGTGTTACGAGGCAACATCCAGCAGAACTCACTCGTTTCCTTCTTCGAAAACATGCAGACACAGGTCAACATCTGGATCAACGAAACCGGTGCAACCCGCCTGGGTGCTGGTCTGTTACTGATGGTTGCTGGAGCGCTTATCCGCGGCCTGTGGTCGGAGATGAACAAGGAAATCCGTTACGGCGCCGTTGGCGCTCTTGGTATGAGCTGGGCGCTCCTTGAGTTTGTGCAGTCGTGGAACGGCGAACGGGCCAACCTTTTCGTGTTGCCTCTCATCCGCACGATCGTTGGATTCCCCGCTCGCATCGGGAATTGGTTCACTGATCCATTGCGGTGGGCTGTGCTTGGTGAAATGTTCGTGCTCGGTGTCATCGGTATAGCTATCTACTTCCGTTTCTTCCGAGACAACGAAGGCGAACTGGCCGACGGAACCGGTGCGGATCACCTGGTCAGCGCCTAGCCGCCTAACTGCCTAGGCCTGGCAACGAGCGCACGAGACCGCAAACACAACAGAGCCCCGACCAGATGATCTGGTCGGGGCTCCCTCGTTTTCTCTGGATGCCGTCCCGAGAAGCTCATCATTGGTCGAAGCTCGTCTAAGCGGCACTTCGACCCCGAGTCCTGCGACGCACGGTTTCTGGTTTGTGAAAAGTTAGGTTCCCCTGGGGAAGTAACTTTTCGAAGGTGCTTCTGGCTATGCAGTGCGCAGGAGTGACACCAGTCGCTCGGGTACGGGGATGAGGGGAAAGTCATCCTCGGGTCGAGCAATCTTTGGTGGGCGGCCTCGACGGCGCTTGTTCGTGAGAACCTTGCCGTTCAGGAATAGCTGGCCGCCCCACACGCCGTATGGCTCGTAACGCTCAAGGGCACCCTCGAGACAGTCAGCCATGACTGGGCACTCAGCGCAGATGCGCTTCGCGGCCGCAATGTCCTGGAGTTCCTCGCTGAAGAACGTGGCGGCCAACGTGCCGTCGCCGCTTGCGCAACGAGCCTCGGTTCGCCACGCCTCTTGGCCAGTGGTTTGGTTGTCTGGGATCGTCGTAAACATGACGTGTCTCTTGGTTCTGGTCTCTATGCGAATAGTCAGTTGGGAGTAAGGACAAAATGAAGAAAGCCGCCGGACTCAGTCCGGCGGCTTCAAGAGTTTCGATTGCTACACGTTGTTACGTGAGCATCTCCTGAGGCCGCCGTTTATATCGCTTGCCGTGGGTACAAATGGCGGGGGCGTGTACCGACGGCATGGCATTCCACGCAAAAGTGCCAAAGGTGGTGGTCGCGCCAGCGGTAGCGAGTCCCAGATTCCCGCGCAGAGTCGACGCAGAGTCGACGACGCGCACAGCAGAAGCGTTTATACGCTGGCTGTAAACACGAAGTTGATGCATCATCAAAGACTCCTCGGGTGGGGGACGAGTACAAGAGAACAAGGTTTGTCGCAGTCTGTCAAATGATTAAATGCAAATACAGCGTTTGTCATCGTTCCGCCACACATAACTATCGGCCGAGTGGTCCGACAGCAAAGCCCACCAAATCATGCCATTGCAACGATCCTGAGTTGTGACTAACGAACCGGTGCCAGGCACGGGTTCGTTATGTGACAGAAGAATTACAAGCCTGGTTGGGTGAAGTGCAGGAGGCCATTTACCCAGGTGGTGTCGAGTTCACCATGATCGCGCAGGTGATCCAGGTGGGCGTAGGTCTCTGATTCAGCCATGCTGCCCCAGGAACGTTCCTTGAAGGCGTGCTTCATGTAAGCGTTCACGTTGGCGGTTTCGAGCTCAGCAGCTGCGGCGCGAAACTCGTCGAGCCGTTCGAGGTGATGGCCACAGATATGGTCGGCACGGCCGGTGAGATCCGTGAACGGATCACCATGAGCAGGCATAGCCAGCGTGACATCGCTGTAGTCGTGCATCCGTTGCAGCGAATCCATGAACTTCTTGAGTGGTGCCTCGCCATCGGCGAAACCACTGATGTGGGGCGTGATGGTAGGCAACACATGGTCACCAGTGAGCATCAGGCCGTTCTCGGCGTCGTAGAGACACAGATGGTCGGCAGTGTGACCGGGTGTGTGCACAGCAACCCACGGGCGTCCAGCGAGCATGATCTGATCTGCATCGCCCAGAGCGAGGTCGGGCCGGGGCGCGTGGGGGAAGTCGTTTCCAACGCCGATCCCAAGCTTCTGCCAATGTTCGACGACCTCTGTCGGTGGCTCGGACCAGGTGCCCCATGGGGTGACTCGCCCAAAACCGGTTTCGCCTCGGCCGATCTTGACTTCGCCGTCTATGTCGATGAACTCGGCATCGTCGTCGATGTCGGGTGGAGCCATGCTGTTAAACAGATCGCGATGGCCCACGATCCGAGCACCGGCTTCTTCACGTAGGCGTTCGGCGCCCCCGTAATGGTCGTAGTGCGAGTGGGTAACGATCACGGTGTGCACGTCGCCAACGCTGTAATCGGCTCGTTTGAGCCGATCGACGAGGGCCTGCCAGGCTTGTTCGCCAGGAAGCCCAGGGTCGACGAGTGCAACACCATCGCCATCTTGGAGCATGTAACAGTTCACATGGCCAAGGCCAGGGAGCTGCACCGGGAGTTGGCTTCGCAGTACGCCAGGAGCGAGTTCGGTAATCTCGTCGGTCGCTGGGCGCTTCTCGGAGCGCTCGGGCCGGGTGTCCGTTGGTTGACTCATCGTGTCCTAGTCGGTGCTTTCTTGAGCGGCTGCCGCATCGGCGAATACAGCACTGCGCCAATATTCGAGTTCTTTCAAGCTCTCTCGGATGTCGTCGAGAGCTCGGTGTCCGCCGTCTTTGGAGGGCACCGATGCCATTGCGTCGGGGTACCAGCGGCGAGCGAGTTCCTTGATAGTCGACACATCGACCGATCGATAGTGCAGGAATTCTTCGATCTCGGGCATATAAATGGCCAAGAATCGACGGTCAGTGCCGATCGAGTTGCCGCACAACGGCACGGTCCTCGCGTCAGGAATGTGCTTCTGGAGAAAGGCCAAGGTCTGGTTGGTGGCTTCCTCGAGCGAAACGGTCGATGCTTTGATTTGGTCGAGCAGCCCACTCTTGGTGTGCATGTTGGTGACGAAGTCGTCCATGCGGGCCAACTCGTCGGCCGTGGCATGCACGATCAGTTCGGGGCCTTCGGCGATCAGATTGAGATCGTCATCGGTGAGCAACGTCGCAATCTCAACGATTACATGTTGAGACGGGTCGAGGCCAGTCATCTCAAGATCCATCCATGCGAGCATCGCCCGCAACCGTATCGGGGCACCGCTGTGATACAGAAATGCAGATAGCCCCGACGGTCAGAAACGTAGGATGCACGGGTGCTGAATATTCCTGTTGTCCGAGCCGACGCAGATCTTGAACTGCCCGCCCATGCCACTCCTGGTGATGCAGGTGTCGATTTGCGAGCATCCGCCAACGTGACCATCGCTGCGGGTGGCGGCCGAGCCCTCGTGCCTACGGGTATCTCGATCGCCATTCCTGATGGGTATGCGGGCTTCATCCAACCTCGCAGTGGTTTGGCGTACAAACACGGCGTGACCGTGTTGAACACGCCCGGTCTGATCGATAGCGGCTACCGAGGTGAACTCAAGGTGTTGCTGATCAATACCGATCCAACGACGGACTTCGAGGTGGTGCGGGGTGAACGGATCGCGCAACTCGTCATTCAAGCATACGAAGAAGTCAACTTTGAAGAAGTGCAGAATCTGCCTGATTCCGAACGCGGTCTCGGCGGCTTCGGTTCAACCGGGACCGCGTAGTTGCGGTCTGGCCGTCAGACGTCGAAAGAAATGATGAGCGCGGTCGAGGTGTTGGAGGTCTCGAACGACGACGCCTTCTTGGCGGCCAAGGTCGTGAGGTCCTTCACCAGTCGTTTGGTCGGCGAGGTGCATCCCTTGCCCGTCAGCTTGGCCGAGATCGAGTCATCGTGAACCGCCATTTCCAAGGTGACCGTGGTTGCGTCGCCACTGTGCAGCACAGCAACAGCTGCGCCAATCATCTGC
>DNHM01000509.1:4442-5297 GCA_003485885.1 Acidimicrobiaceae bacterium | reverse complement strand
TGTGATCAACGGAGCAGGCGCACGACCGCGTCGTTTGGGACGTTGAACCGCATCCATCAGCCAATCGCAGACCTAGCGGAGCGTTCGATGACGGCGGGCATATCCAATCAACATCGTCACCACCCTGACGATTAGCCCTCGGAGCCGACGATGTCCTTCCAATCACGCAGACTGCAGCTGGGTCCTCTTGCAGTCGTGGTAGAGATCGACGAAGCCTCAATCCTAAATGATTTTGAGTTGTTGTTCGCTGGATTTGGCGACGCGCCGGCCAAGGATCCGATACTGACGGTGCGCATCGTTCGAGCGGATCTGTCGTCACCTGCCGAGCCGATGTATCGGGCGCTCTTCGACGGCAAGCCGGTTGGAGGCCAAGCCAATCAGAACCAAGTCGCGCTCGCTGTAACCCGGAAGCTGAACCGGGCGGTGCTCGATGCCGAGCCTGAGGTTTTGCACCTGCACGCTGGCGCTGTTCGCGATGATCACTCGGTGGTGCTGGTTATCGGAAGCTCCTTCGCTGGAAAGTCAACCCTGGTAGCAAAGTTGGTCGCAGAGGGCTGGCGTTACCTTTCCGACGAACAGGTTGGTATTACCCCAGATGGCAAGATCTTGTCGTACCCCAGGCCGATCACGCTGCGACGAAACTCGTGGCCGTTGTTCGACCACCTTGCAGATGTTGAAGTCCCAACGGACGCTGACGTCGCTGCCGACCGGTTTGAGTTATCGCCGACAGTGTTGGGGGCGATAGACCACAGCAGCCCGTCGCGTCCGACGCTCGTTATTTGCCCCGACGCTGCGATCGAGGCGTTCTATGTCGAGCCGCTGACAACCGCGGAGACGCTTGAGTTGTTTGTCCGC
>DNHM01000509.1:2587-4317 GCA_003485885.1 Acidimicrobiaceae bacterium | reverse complement strand
GCTGGCAAGGCAGAGGCGCCTGGTGAACCGGTCGAGCAGACCGTCGTCGCCGATGACGAAGCCGGTGTCCGAGTCGAAGGTGCGCTCGGATGGCTCTTCATCGACGGTTCAGGTGCCGTCTATGAGCCGGTCACTGGATCGTTGGTCCGCTTTGATGAGTCGGGATATCGCTCGTGGCAATTACTCGGTATCGCTGAACGTGACTGGCCAGAAGGCCTTGCAGGGTCTGGGTTTGTCGCCGAGCTGACCGAAGCCGGCCTACTGCATGGTGGCGATGCATGAGCGCTCTCAGTGGAGATGACAAGCTTGGAGCATCCGCCGCACGGCGATGGTCAGAACGTGCGGGCCTCATCATCCTTATGGTTGTCGTTGCCGTCGTTGCCTCGGTTTTGATAGGTGTTGTGCTCGATCTGGTCGCCAGACTTTTCTAGGAAATGCGGCTGTGACAGTTCGCCGCCCTCACCAGCAACACGAGAAGCGGCCCTGGAACTCGTCCCAGGCGTGGAGCCCTCACGGTCGTCCTTAGGTTCGTTCGAATCGGATAGGTTCGGGCACGTGGCAAAACTGATGCTGATCGACGGTCATTCCCTGACCTACCGAGCGTTCTTCGCGCTCCCGGCCGACATGGCGACAACAAGTGGTCAAGTGACCAATGCGGTGTTCGGATTCACGTCGATGCTGATCAACCTGTTGCGTGATCACAGGCCAGACCGACTGGCTGTGGCGTTTGATCTACCTGAGCCAACGTTTCGGCACAAAAAATACGACGACTACAAGGCAGGGCGTGCCGAGACACCCGACATTCTGCGCCAGCAACTCGGGCTTGTTCGGGAACTTGTCGATGCACTGGCCGTGCCGGTGCTCGAGCAGCCAGGCTTCGAAGCCGATGACATCATTGCCACACTCGCCACCAGAGCCAGAGATGCTGGCGACGATGTGATCGTGGTGACCGGCGACCGCGATGCCTATCAACTTGTCGAAGATCCCCATGTCAAGGTCCTGTACAACAAACGGGGCGTGAGCGACTATGCGTTCTATGACGAGGCTGGCATCTTCGAACGTACCGGGGTGTATCCCAAGGACTACGTGCATTACGCCGCGCTACGGGGCGACAAGTCGGACAATCTCCCCGGTGTGCCTGGTGTTGGCGAAAAGACGGCGGCCAAGCTGATCAACAAGTACGGCGGGATCGAAGGCATCTATGACCATGTCGACGACCAGACACCAAAACTGCGCGAGAACCTGGCCACCTACCGAGAGAACGTTGACCGCAACCTGGAGATGATGCCACTGGTGCTCGACGTGCCGATCGAAGCCGAAATTGATGAACTCCAGATCGGTGGCATCGATGCCGAAGAGGTCCGCCGATTATTTGACTTCCTTGAATTCCGGGCGCTGTATGACCGCCTGACCGACGTGCTCGATTTCGATGGCGGCGCCGCTATGGACGACATCGAAGTCATCGAAGCCGAGATGATGACTCCCGAGACCCCCGCTGACGCTGTTACGGCATTGAACGCTCTGCCGCTCGAAGGGCCTGTCGGCGTGGCTGGCCATTTCAACGATGGTGGTGACCTCGAAGGACTTGCCGTCACCATCGACCCTGCATCGGGTGACGTGTTGTGGCTCCGCACTGCGCTGATCGCGGACCAGTCAGTTGCCGATGCAGTGCAGGCCACTGTTGGAAGCCCGACCACGGAGCTGTGCGGCCACGACATCAAGGCCACTAT
>DNHM01000509.1:0-2477 GCA_003485885.1 Acidimicrobiaceae bacterium | reverse complement strand
GACCCAGCTGAAACCTCGTATCCGCTCGACGGGCTGCTGGTTCGCTTCGCGTCGCTCCAGCTACCCGATGGCGACGCTGCACCAGAAGGCCAACTCGACTTCGGTGAAGACAGTGTCGACGAGGCACTCCTGACTGGCCGACAGGCTCTCGGGATCGCACGTCTCGTCGAACCATTGCGCAGGTCGATGGACGAACTCGGCCTGACAAAGCTGAATACCGAGATCGAAGTACCACTGATCCGAGTGCTTGCCAAGATGGAGCATCTGGGTGTCGGTGTCGACCTTGCTGAGCTGATCAAGATGCGAGATGATCTGACGGCGGAGTGTGACCGTCTGCGCGCTGCCACTATCGAGGCTGCAGGCGAGGACTTCAACATCAACTCGACCAAGCAGCTCCGCGAGATCCTCTTCGACAAGCTGGGACTGACACCTCAGAAGAAGACCAAGACCGGCTACTCGACCGACGCAGCAACGCTCGAAAAACTCCGCAACGACCACCCCATGGTGGATCTGCTGCTGCAGTACCGCGAAGTCGAGAAACTTCGCTCTACCTACGGCGAGGGCCTGGTGGCCGAAGTCGGGCCCGGCGATCGCATCCGAGCAACGTTCAATCAGACAGTGGCACGAACCGGCCGGCTGAGCAGCGACAAACCAAACCTGCACAACATCCCGGTTCGTTCCGAGCGAGGGCGCAACTTCCGTCGTGCATTCGTTGCTGGGCCTGGACAGACCTTGCTGATAGCGGACTACAACCAGATCGAACTGCGCTGTATCGCTCATCTTGCCGAGGATCCGGGCCTGATCGGTGCATTCGAAGCAGGCGACGACATCCATAATGCGACTGCGTCCCGAATCTTCGACGTGAAGGCCGAGGACGTGACCGTCGAGCAACGGTCCAAGGCCAAGATGGTCAGCTACGGCCTCGCCTATGGCATGGAGTCCTACGGCCTGGGGCAACGGCTCGGCATTCCCACCGGCGAGGCGCAAGTGATTCTCGACGCCTATTTCGTAGCGTTCCCTGCGGTGCGCAAGTACATGGACGACACGGTTGCCGAGGCCCGCCAGCGTGGTTACACCGAAACGTTGTTTGGGCGGCGCCGCCAGATCCCCGAGCTGAGTTCTTCGAACTTCCGCATTCGTCAGGCCGGCGAACGTCAAGCAATGAACGCTGGCATCCAGGGGCTAGCGGCAGACATCTTCAAGGTGGCCCTCGTCGAACTCGACCGTGCGCTCGACAAGAGCGGACTCGCGGCCGAGGTCATCTTGCAGGTCCACGACGAGGTCGTGCTGGAGGTCCCACCGGAAGAACTCGACGCCACCCGCGATCTTGTTGTTGAAGTCATGGCGAATGCCTTCGATCTCCGTGTTCCGCTCGACGTCAACCTGGCCGACGGCCCCACCTGGGCGTCTGCCAAGGGGTAAGTTGTTCTATTCGGGGTGGTTGGTGACGGCTGTGATTGGTGTGCCGTTGATGGCGGTGTGGTGTCGGTGATAGTTGTAGCCGTGGAGCCATCCGTCAAGGCTGTTGGCGCGTTGTTGGTCTGAGGTCCAGACTTTGGCGTAGGCCCATTCTTCGACGAGGGTTCGGTTGAAGCGTTCGACTTTGCCGTTTGTGGCGGGGTGGTAGGGCTTGGTTCGGGTGTGTTTGATGCCGAGTTCGGCGCAGGTGTCGGCCCAGTCGTAGCTGCGGTAGCCGTTGCCGTTGTCTGTGAGTATTCGTTCGATGGTGATGTCGTGGTGGGTGTTGAACCAGTGGTTGGCTCGACGGAGGAACGCAATGCAATTGGCTTTGTTCTCGACGCCAGCGAACTCGGAATACGCGAGCCGCGAATAGGCATCTATGGCGGTGTGGATGTGGCCGTAGCCGGCCCTTTGTCGGCTGCGTTGTTTAGCTTGGGTGGTGCGCCCGAGTTTGCGTTGCCCGCCGCCCAGCGGGATTCTGGCAAGCTTTTTGACGTCGATGTGCACGAGTTCGCCGGGCCGGTCGGTGTGAATGCGTCGAATCTTGCGGCCGGTTGGCCGGTCAATCCATCGCAGCTGGTTCAGCCCGTTGCGGACCAGCACGGCATGCACGGTGGTTGAGGCCAACCCGAGTTCACCGGCCAGGCGTGCTGGGCCTAACCGGCGCTTTCGACGCAGTTTGATGATCTTGCGTTCCACCCGTCGCGACGTCTGATGAGGGCAGTGATGCGGTCTTGAGCTGCGATCGGCTAAGCCAACTTCGCCCTCGCGTTGGTAGCGGTTCCACCACTTCGACGCGCACTGTCTGGAGATACACATCGACTCAGCTGCCGCAGTGATCGACCAGCCACTCTCTATACGGCTAACGAGTCGGCGACGACCTTCCAAGGTCAAAGGGGCATTACGGTGCATGACGAGCCTCCGTGCGTTTGTGTGATGTAAGCAATCACCACAATCGCCTCGGAGGCTCACCCATTCAAATCGTCAACAACGTCCCCGGCTATTACAGGTAGTCC
>DNHM01000237.1 GCA_003485885.1 Acidimicrobiaceae bacterium | reverse complement strand
GCACCCGCAGCCGAAGAGGCAGCAGCCGAACCTGCACCCGCAGCCGAAGAAACACCAGCCGCCGAGGCACACGCTCCTGGTTCCGTTGATGGTGAACCCGTCGATGACGTCGACCCCGATGCAGGGCTGGGATTGCCTGAGGACGGCGTAGTCCTCGGCCCACCAAATCTTGGTGGTTTCGACAGCGGCGAGATCATCACCGGCACGGTTCTTACCGTAGCCAAACGAGAAGCAGAGGTCGATCTAGGTGATGGCAAGATTGGCGTTGTTGGCGACCGCCACTGGTCATCTGAAAAACAAGTCGACCTCACCACCGTGGTCGCCGTTGGCGACACCGTCGAAGCAGCAGTGCTTGCCCGTGCCGACCTCAAGAAACGCATCACGCTCAGCCGCCTCTGGGCCCAGCAGAAGCGTGGTTGGGAAGCTGCCGAAGGCGCTGCCAAAGACAAAGGCGATCTGCAGGCAACCGTGACCGAGACGGTCAAGGGCGGCCTTTCGCTTGATGTCAACGGTGTACGTGCGTTCATGCCGGCATCACTTGTCGATGTACACACGGTGAACGACCTGAAGCCGTTGATCGGCCAGACCTTTGCGGTACGAGTGATCGAAGCCGACCGCACGAAGGCTCGACTCATCGTAAGCCGCAAGGCCGCTATGCGCGCATCGCAGCGCCAACAAGCCAAGACCGCTCTCAGTGGCATCAAAGTCGGTCAGACAATGACCGGCAAGGTCGCTCAGATCACCGACTTCGGCGCCTTCGTCGATGTCGCTGATGTCCGCGGTCTAGTCCACAAGTCTGAGATCGGCTGGAGCCGAGCTCGTGATCCGCAGCGTGAGCTCAAAGTCGGCCAAGAGGTCGAGGTCAAGGTGCTGAAGGTCCAGCCGTCGCGTAACCGCCTCGGCCTGACTATGCGCACCGAGAACGATCCGCTTCGTT
Source organism: Acidimicrobiaceae bacterium (assembly GCA_003485885.1). GTDB lineage: Bacteria > Actinomycetota > Acidimicrobiia > Acidimicrobiales > UBA10347 > UBA10347. The sequence goes on along the minus strand of DNHM01000237.1, from coordinate 9,857 downwards.
CCATCCGCAAGGGTGAACGCTTCGAAGCAACCGTGACTCGCCTAGCCGACTTCGGTGCATTTGTCGCACTGCCGTCTGGCGTCGAGGGTCTCGTCCACGTCTCCGAAATGGCCGAATACCGAGTGTTTGCTCCTGAAGAGATCGTGATGCCTAGTGAGAAGGTCTGGGTCAAGGTCCTGAAGGTCGACAAGAAGCGTCGCACCGTCGACCTCTCGATGTCCCAGGCGGTCGCCCCGGACCCGGCAGAAGAAATCGCTGCCAACGAGGCAGCTGCAGCAGCGGCCGAGGCTCGGGCCGAAGAAGCTGCTAGAGAAGCAGAAGCAGCCGCCGAAGCAGACGTAGCCGAAGCACCCGCCGAGGCTACTGAGGCTGCTGAAACACCCGCCGAGGCCCAAGCTCCTGCTGAAGTAGAAGCACCTGTGGCCGACGACGACAACGCCGAAGACGCTGCAGAAGAAAGCCCGTCGGCCGAAGAAGAATAAACCAACACATCTACGACCTGGATCCGTGAGCATCAGGACGCGCAGAGCGCGGTCTGATGCTCACAGATGAGGTTTCGCTGGGTTGTTCGCGCCCTGTGGACACAACTGTTGAGCTGGCTAACGGCACGGCACGAACGAGTTGGCGGCCACAACCTTGCCGGCTGAACTCCGGGTCAACTTCGAGCCGACCGATGTCGATCACGAGCGAGGCCATATCCCGCGAGAAACGTGTCTCTTAGCTGGACGGTGGTGAAGTGCGTCCCAGCAGGGCGAGTAAACGGTCGCTTGGCGAGTCCGATGCTGGTGCCGTGGGGGCGCCGAAGAAGTCAGTGTCCGCAATTTGCGATGCAACGGGCTGCCAGAACTCAAGCAACCATTCGGCGAAACGATCATCGATCGACCGAGGACGCCCCGCTGCCACGTGAAGATCCCAGGCATGCACGACATTGTCGGTGATCCGGTACCCAAGCAACTGCCGGCCGTCGACGGCGCCCATATCAAGCTCAAACGTCTGCTCAACGATGCCAGGTGCTCGGGCGGCTTCGATTGCTTGTAACGCTGTCCCCCGCCACGCAGCCATTGGGCTGGCGCCCAACAGGTCCACGCTGAACTCGTTCTGTGTTGTCGTCGTATCGCCGGACAGTACGGCCGGGAGGTGTGCCTCGCCCAGCACCACATGGGCGACGACTTCTTTCACGTTCCAATCGGTTGATGGCGTGGGCAAGTCCCACTCATGATCAGCCAGGTCGCGCACCGCGTTACCAAAGAGCGCAAGTGCGTCGACATACAGCTGGATGACGTCGACAGGATCGTTGGATTCGCCGGTGGTGTCAGACATCATTCCCACTCGATCGTGCCAGGCGGCTTCGACGTAATGTCGTAGGCCACCCGGTTCACACCGTCGACTTCGTTGATGACCCGGCTCGAGATCGTTTCGAGGACGTCGTACGGGATACGAGCCCAGTCGGCGGTCATCACATCTTCGCTGGTGACCGCTCGCACGATGATCGGATACCCATAGGTTCGTTCATCGCCCATGACACCGACGGTTCGGATGTCGGGCAACACCGCAAATGACTGGAAGATCTCTCGTTCGAGTCCGGCGTCGCGCAGAACCTCGCGCACGACATGGTCGGCTTCTTGCAACACCGCGACCTTGTCAGGAGTGACCTCGCCAATAATTCGCACACCAAGTCCGGGGCCCGGGAATGGCTGACGCCACACGACCTCGTCGGGCAGACCGAGTTCGGCGCCGACCTTACGAACTTCGTCCTTGAACAATGAACGCAACGGCTCAACCAGGTCGAACTCCATGTCGTCGGGAAGTCCCCCAACATTGTGATGGCTCTTGATAGTGGAACCGTGTTTGCTGCCCGACTCGATCACATCGGGATACAACGTGCCTTGCACCAAGAAGTCGGCGTCTTCGATGCCACCCTTGGCTTTCTCGAAGACCCGGATGAAGGTCTCGCCGATGGCCTTGCGTTTGGCCTCAGGTTCAGTGAGGCCAGCAAGCTTTTCGAAGAACTCGGCGGCGGCCCGCACATGGATCAGCTCGATGCCCTGTGTCTTCTGGAACGTCTCGACGACCTGTTCGCTCTCGTTCTTGCGCATGAGCCCGGTGTCCACGTACACGCAGGTGAGCTGCGATCCGATGGCCCTATGTACCAGCGCTGCAGCGACGGCAGAGTCGACGCCACCGGACAGGCCACAGATAGCTCGGCCGGTGCCAACCTGAGCCCGAATGGCTTCGACCTGTTCGTCGATGATGTTGGCCATCGTCCATGACCGATCGACCCCTGCATCGTCGAGCCAGCGTTCGATGACCGACTGGCCATGTTCGGTGTGTGAGACCTCGGGGTGGTACTGGACGCCGCAGATGTGGTCACTCTCGAAAGCGGCGACGGGGGCATGTGCGGTCGATGCGGTGGCCGTGAAACCGTCGGGGATCTCACTGATGCAGTCAAAGTGACTCATCCACACCGATTGCTCAGCGGGCTGGTCGATGAGCAGGCGACCATGGTCGTTCACGGTGAGGTCGGTGCGACCGTATTCGCCGGCTTCGTAACGGCTGACCGTGCCACCAAGCTGTTTAGCGATCAGCTGAGCGCCGTAACAGATACCCAGGATTGGTATCCCGAGCTCGTAGATATCAGGGTCAACAGCTGGGGCACCTTCGATGTTTACTGACGCTGGCCCGCCACTGAAAATAATGGCAGCTGGTTCGAGCGCTGCGAACTCGGCCGCGGTGAGATCGTTCGACACGATCTCGCTATACGCCCGTGCTTCGCGGACACGACGGGCAATGAGTTGGGCGTACTGCGCTCCGAAATCGACAACGAGAACAGCACCGGTTCCTACATGATCAGACATAGTCGTGAATCAGGTCGCGTTAGCGGCCCATACCGACAGCTTGAGCCTTTTGCAGGCTCTTACCTTCGGTTTGTAGCGCAGGTGCAACCATAAGTTCGGCCTTTTGGAACTCTTTGAGCGTGAGGTGACCAGTGGTTGCCATCGAGGTGCGCAAACCCCCCATGAGATTGACTCGGCCATCGTTCTCACGAGCAGGGCCCGTCAGGATTTCTTCAAGAGAGCCCCGAATCGAAGTCTGCACTCGAGCGCCACGTGGCAACGTGGGGTGGAAGGTAGCCATGCCCCAGTGGTAGCCGCGACCTGGCGCCTCTTCGGCTGCTGCCAACGGTGAGCCGATCATGACGGCATCGGCACCGCACACGATGGCCTTGGCGATGTCGCCGCCGGTTGCCATGCCGCCATCGGCAATGACGTGAGCGTAAACGCCGGTCTCGTCGAGGTGTCGCATACGGGCTGCGCGTGCATCGGCGATCGCCGTTGCTTGGGGTACGCCAATACCGAGAACCCCACGGGTAGTGCAGGCATGGCCGGGGCCAACACCTACGAGTACGCCAGCGGCGCCGGCACGCATCAGGTGAAGCGCAGCTTCGTAACTCGCACAACCGCCAACGATGGCCGGGATTGGCAGCTCGCGGATTACCTTCTTGAGATCGAGTGCTTCGTGGTTCTTCGACTTGTGTTCGGCGGTCACCACAGTGCCCTGGATGACAAGGATGTCGAGCTCTGCCTTGAGGACTTCGTCGAGATACATGGTGGTTCGCTGTGGCGTGAGCGAGGCAGCGGCCACAACACCGGCTGATTTGATCTCGCGAATGCGTTGGCCAATGAGCTCAGGTTTGATTGGCTCGAGATAGATCTCCTGCATGCGCAGGGTGGCCTTCTCGGGCGGCAGCGAGGCGATCTCGTTGAATATCGCTTCGGTGTCTTCGTAACGAGTCCACAGGCCTTCGAGGTTAAGTACCGCAAGGCCACCGAGTTTGCCGATGGCAACTGCGGTGTCGGGGCTGACCACACCGTCCATGGCCGACGCCATAACAGGAAGGTCAAAACGGTAGGCGTCGATCTCCCATGTCAGGTCGACATCCTCGGGATCCCGGGTGCGCCGACTCGGCACAATTGCGACGTCGTCAAACCCGTAGGCTCGACGACCGGACTTACCCAAACCAATGTCGATTTGCACCATGGAAGATCACCTATTCGACTGCTAAAGAATGACTCTATACACAGGGCTTCCAGCCAGGCGTGGATCAACGATGTAGACCTTGTCACGCGGGACAACATCAGGATGCATGTCCCCCACACGCCACTCTGACCACATGTACCTGTGGTTTCGCACCCGCAGAGTCGAAAGAATCACCGACTACTGGTCGACGAGATTGTCCCGGCATGACCCGGCAGCGCTCGCCCAGATACGATCGAATCCATGGATAAGGCAATTGCGGTCGAACCCGAATGTTGGCGAAAGACCAAGCTGATGGCAGCAGTCGAAGCCGCCGGCATGCCCGTAGTTCCTGCCTCCGAGGCGACGGCGCTGATCTGGGCTGACCCGCAGAACCCTGAGGCATTCCCCGAGTTACTGCACGACGAGATGGATTGGGTGCAACTCCCGTACGCAGGGATCGGACCTTTCCTCCACATGCTTGACAACGACCGACTGTGGACCTGCGGCAAGGGTGTCTACGCCCAACCGGTCGCCGAAGCGGCGCTTGGCATGCTGCTTGCTGGCTTCCGTCATCTCGCTGGGTATGCACGCGAAACCACATGGGCTGCGCCAGTCGGCCAGAATCTGCACGGAGCAAACGTCGTCATCCTGGGCGGCGGCGGCATCACCGAAGAACTCATGCCGTTGCTCGCTCCATTCGGCTGCCATGTCACCGTGCTTCGCCGCACCGACGCGGCATTCCCCGAAGCGGATGCGACCCGTACGTTGGCCGAACTCCACCAGGTACTTCCCCACGCCGACGCGGTCATTCTCGCTCTGTCGCTTACACCCGAAACCCAAGGTGTCATCGGCCGGGCTGAGCTCGCGCTCATGAAAGACACTGCGTGGATCATCAATGTCGCCCGTGGCGGCCACATCGACCACAGCGCGCTCGTCGCAGCGCTCGAATCACGGTCAATCGGTGGCGCTGCGCTTGATGTGACCGAACCCGAACCGCTGCCGGACGGACACCCGTTCTGGACCTTGCCGAACTGCCTGATCACACCTCACGTAGCCAACACACCCGAGATGGGCTTGGAGTTGTTGGCGAAACGGGTCACACAGAATGTTGAGCGGTATCTCGCCGGTCAGGAACTGCTTGGCCCGGTTGACACCCACGCTGGCTACTGAAGTCTCTAGAGTTGTTGTATGCATTGGGTGGGCCAGCTGTGGTGGAAGGTAATCATCGGGATAGCCGTGGCCACTGTCGTCTCGGCGTGTGTTGTTGACACGCCAAGCATCAACACCACCCAGGCCCCTGTCGCACCAACCGCAATCGTGCAACCAACCGTGGCTCCCCGGTTTGAGCCGACACTGCCTGCTGTTTCTCCGACCTCGGCCCCGTTAACCACGCCTACATCTGGAGCTACACCGGCACCTACTGCGGAGGCCACCGCCTTACCTGCGCCCACGACTGTGCCGGTTCCAGCGGGGCCACCGCCGCTACCTACCAGCGCCCCTGAGGCAGAGTTCCAGCCAGTAACGGTAGGGCCCGGACTTGTTGCGATCCCGGTTCAGGGCGCTCGTTTCAGGCTGGCCGAGGCGCACCCGGTGCTCCAACTCGGCGGACACACCCTCATCTACGTCGACGACGAACGTAACGCCGAAGTCGACATCTTCACGCCGATGGCTGAAGCCGACGGCACTGCCATCGGCTCCTACGGCGACCTCATCACGTACCTCAGTTCCGATGCGGTCTTTGCCAATCTGTTGGAACTCGATGCAGTCTCGATTGCCGGATTCCCGACTCGGGTGTTCGAGGGAACCGCCGAGAGCCCAGATCGGGCGTTTATCACCGAAATCGCCGCAGCAAGCAATGACCAACTCGGCTGGTTCCCGCCAGCCCGCATGCGGCTCTGGGTCATCGACCATCCCAGCGGCGCGGTCATCATCTCGGCTGAGAGCCTTGAGAACCCTGGTCGGTACAGCGATGCCGTGCGCCTAGCAACCGAGGTCCTGAGCACCATCGAGTTCGGCTGACGTCCGGCTGGTTCCTAGAACTGGCTCCGCACCGCCCAAAGATCTGGGAAACACTGTCGAAAGAGCGTGCCCTTGAGATAGTCCACCCCTGAGCTGCCGCCGGTTCCCATACGGGTGCCGATGGTGCGCTGCACCATCATCACGTGGCGGTAGCGCCACTCTTGGAGCGCTTCATCGAGATCGGTCAGCGCCTCGCACAAACTCAACAGTCGGACGTCGTTCCGGTAAGCGTTCACGATGACCGCCTGGACTGCAGCATCTGGCTCAAGAGCCGCCTTGGGGTCCCGAGATGTTGCCGATTCTGGCATGGGGTGGCCGTTGCGATGCAGGTAACCCACGAACGCATCCCACAAGGTAGGTTCTTCGATCCGCTTGATCAGGCGGTTGTATTCACCGTCATCTCCTTTGAACCACTCGGGGTCAAACGTGTCGGCGATACCGAGAAGGCACTCGAGCTCGCGAAACTGCACCGACTGGAAGCCGCTGCTCTCGTCAAGGAAACGTCGGAATGACAGGAACTCGAGCGGCGTCATGGTTTCCAAAATGTCGATCTGTCCAACCATCGTCTTGAAGATGTGGCGTACACGCCGGAGCTGATGGCCACCCCGTGCGAGTTCATCGCCCCGCAGGTGAGCGACGAGCCGATCGAGTTCATGCAGGATCTGTTTGAACCACAGTTCATAGACCTGATGGATGATGATGAAGAGCATCTCGTCGTGTTCTTCAGGCTCGCTCCGAGGTTCCTGCAGCTTAAGAAGCTCGTCGATCTTGAGGTACTCGCCATAGGTCGTCACACTGCGATCGTAACGTTCGTCTCTGCAGCCAGTGCCGTTCGGATGCGGCGCTTGTGTGGGGCCAGACCCGAGGTGAGCGCAACCGGTCGGGCCTACTCTGGCGAGATGGAAGACGAGAGCAGCCACGCCGCAACCGTGTTAACAGCGTCGATGAGCCAGTTCGGTAAGAACGCAATCAACTATGCAACTTCGACCGTGCATGCGAAGGGGGCAAGCCTGGGCCGCATCGTCGAGATGCTCGCTCCCCAGTCCGACTGGCATGCTCTAGATATCGCCACTGCGGCTGGCCACACGGCGTTCGCCGTTGCCGAACACGTCGCCTCCGTCATCGCATCCGATGTCACGCCTGAGATGCTCATCGTTGCCGAGAACCTTGCCGCTACTCGTGGCATCAGCAATGTGACCTTCGCTGAGTCAGACGCTCACGCGCTGAGGTTCGACGATGCGACGTTCGATCTGGTGACCTGTCGGATCGCTCCCCACCATTTTTCTGATCCTGCCGCTTTTGTGCACGAGGTGGCCCGAGTACTTCGTCCCGGGGGCGTGTTCGGCTTGGTCGATAACCTTGCACCAGAGGACCCTGCCTCAGCCGTCTGGTGTGACGACTTTGAACGGCGCAGAGACCTGAGCCATCTGCGATGTCTGCCTGCTACCGAGTGGGCTGAGCTCATCGCTGATGCCGGCCTGGTGGTAACGGCCTTCGAAACTATGGGAAAGAAGATGATGTTCGAACCATGGGCCGACAATATGTCGGTACCGGCCGACGTGCGGCGTGAACTTCTCGATGATCTTCGCTCTGCGACTCAGCCGGTGAGCGACTGGCTACGGCCCGAACCAGATGCGGATGCACCCACGTTTGTGCTTACCGAAGGATTGTTTGTGGCGACGAAACCACCCGCGTCCTGAGTCAGTGTGAGCGCCTGCACCATGTTCCGGTTCACGAACGCCAAGCCAGTACTAATGCGATTATCGCCTTGGCGTTGACCTAGTAAAATCGTGGCATTGGTAACCGGGAAGTACGACTGCAGCTGGTCAGTGAGCACTCGAGTTGGGGTATCCACGAACTGCAGATGTCCGGTGCCGTAGACCTCAAACGGGCCCACGATCGCTCCGAAGTAACTCTTTTTCTTCGACTCGAACTTGTAGAGCCGTGTCTCGGGGCTCTCATGATCTTGCGTATCTAGCGTGGCTAGCAAGATCGAGGCTTTGGGGATCGTGGCGATTGGCCACATAGAACCTGCACTGTCCACGCCTTGCAGCAGGCTCGTAATCCGGGCATCGTGTAGCTCGATGAAGTCGGTGTTCGGATCATTGAGCTTTTCCGACAACCGCTCGGCTATCAAGAGTCCACCTTCGATGTGATGGGCATGCGTGTATACAACAGCAGTTACGTGCTCCATCATATGAATATCCTCTCGCTGGGTGGATAGTTGAGAGAACCGTCTCGATTTTCTGGTTGTCGGCCACAAACACCCGTGTTTCGTGCGCCTTAATTTGGCATCGTTGTGTCCATGAACGCGACTTCAGAACTGGGTATTCGACTAGCGAACGGCGAACTCATCCTCATAGACGGGGCGACGGGAACTGATATTGAGCGGCGCGGCGTACCCATGGTCGAGAACGCGTGGTGCGGCGTCAGTGCCCTAACCCATGGCGACGATGTCCGGGCGGTGCACCGTGCTCATATTGATGCCGGCGCCGAATTGATCATCGCCAACACGTACGCGTCGAGCCGACATCTGCTTGCCCGTGCAGGCGAAGAAGAACACTTCGCAGAGATCAATCGACGAGCGGTTGCGCTCGCCATAGAGGCTCGGGATCAGGCAGGACGACCCGAGGTGCTTATCGCCGGGTCGATGTCAACCAGCCGCCAGGGTGGGCCGTTTCCCGACGTCGAGATCGCCCGAGCAAACTTTGCCGAACAGGCGATCATCCTGACCGAAGCTGGTGTCGACATCATCGTGCTTGAGATGATGCGCGACATTGAACAAACAGAAGTGTGTCTCGAGGGGGCACTGGCGACTGGTCTACCGGTCTGGCTGGGTGTCTCATGTGTGCTCAGCCACGGCGTGCCGTGGATGTGGGAGCGCACGGTCACACTCGAGGCGTTCATGCAACGCTTCGCGGCTGAACCGGTAGAAGTCATCACCGTCATGCATTCGGAGACCGAAGATATCGATCTCTGCCTTGAGGTCGTGAAGAAACACTGGAGCGGCCCGATTGGGGTCTATGCGCAGAGCGGTGTTTTTGAACATCCGAAGTGGGTCTTCATCGATGTTATCTCTGTCGAAGACTACGCCGAGGCCTGTATGCGATGGATCGACAGCGGCGTGCAGATCATTGGCGGTTGCTGCGGGATCGGCCATGAACACATAGCTCATCTACGCTCTCGCATCGACGCCCGAAGCTGACCTTGTGTCGTCGCCTGCCTCGGCATGGGCGCTCGCCGAAAGCTGTCAGGTCCGTTGACGTAATCGGTGCTGCGGATACGGCGTTGTACCGCGCCAAACACGATGAGCACAATCAGCTCGCGTCCACTGAACTGGCTACTGACTGATCGCACCGCAAGGTGCACAACTGGGCCATTCCGGACCGCCTGAGATTGTCACACCCCTGGTGTAGGTTGCTTTTTGACGCACTATGGCCATCACTGACCTTCCTCTTACCCCGTTCACGAGCTCTTCGGTTACGGCGGTGGGGCACGCCCGGCAACTGCAATTTGACGCGCCTGGCCCACCTTCGTTCCCTGCATTAGCGGACTTCCATCCCGCTGTCCGCACCTGGTTTACGCGCTCCTTTCCACTAGGCCCGACCCCTCCTCAGGAGCACGCGTGGCCTTCCATCGCGGCGGGAAACGACACACTGGTTGCTGCTCCTACGGGTTCGGGCAAGACGCTGTCGGCATTTTTGGTCTCGATTGACCAGCTCTATAAGCGCCACGACGCCGGCACGCTCATGGCCAACACGGCACAGGTTGTGTATGTGTCACCGCTCAAGGCATTGGCGGTTGATATCAGCGAGAATTTA
>DNHM01000288.1 GCA_003485885.1 Acidimicrobiaceae bacterium | reverse complement strand
AAGATGTATTCCTCACGCTCACCGGCCGCAGCCTCGTCGAATGACGGCGACTCGGCCACATGAGTCGACATCGATTGGTCGCCGGCAGCCGCTCTTTCGGGCGAGTCGTTGGGCGGCGATGTCGGCGGTGTTCCTGCACCAGCTCCGCCGCACCCGCCGAGCGTGGGGCTCAAGCCTGGCTGCTGGGTTGGCGTCACCGACCTTGTTCTTGTTTGCCATCGGGGCAGGATTGGGATCGCAGATCGACGATGCCGAATTGGCGTCGCTTGGCGTCGACTCGTACATGGACTACATCGGTCCTGGCGTGCTCGTGGTAACTGCCATGCAGGTTGCGGCCACCGAGAGTTTGTGGCCGACCATGGGCCTGTTGCGCTGGGGCGGTGTCTATAAAGCTGTGCTGGCGACACCGATCACGAGCGCTGAGCTCGGTGTCGCGCACGTTATGTGGCTTGGGTTCCGTGCGTTCGTCGCTGGCGCATCGTTCCTATTGGTGCTCGCCCTGGCCGGAGCGATCGGAAGCTGGCTCGGTGTTTTGATAGCGGCAGTAGCGGTGCTTGTTGCGTGGGCTCACGCTGCGCCATTGGTTGCTCTGACCGTTGGGCTTGAACAAGAGAACGTCTTCCCGATGATCAGCCGGGTCATCATCTTCCCGCTGTTTCTGTTCTCTGGTGCTTTCTTCCCGGTCGAAGACATGCCATCGGCTGTTGGTGCGTTCGCAAAGATCACGCCCAGCTGGCACGGCGTCGAGTTGGCCCGACACCTGGCCACTGGCGATCTTGTGCAGGCTGACCTGTTCCACCTCGGTTATCTGGTCGTGTTCTGCGCGGCGGGGTTCTTCTTGGTGCAACGCCGATTCCGGAAGCACCTCGACATATGAGGGTGCTGTCATGAGAGTGCTCGGGTTACGGCCGCTCCCGGTCTTTGAACGAAATGCGGTCTCATTCCGCCACCAGTGGTGGGTGCTGCTGTCCGGTGTCGCCGAACCGATCTTCTATCTGCTGGGTATGGGCTTAGGTCTTGGTGGACTTGTGGGCGAGGTTGAGCTCGAAGGGCAGCTCGTGTCCTATCCCGTGTTCGTTGCCGCTGGTTTGATGGCGTCGTCGGCGATGAACGGAGCGATCTTCGAATCCACGTTCAATTTCTTCTTCAAGATGAAGGAGGCCCGGTGTTTCGACGCCATGCTCTACACCTCATTGCGCATGCGAGATGTGCTCGTGGGCGAGGTTGCCTGGTCAGTTGCACGGGGCGGGCTTTACTCCGCGATGTTCTTGGTCATCGCGCTGGGTTTCGGCACGATCGAATCATGGTGGGCGGTGCTGTCCCTGCCGGCGGCGATCTTGATCGCCATCGTCTTTTCGTCGCTTGGCACGTACTTCACCACGTTCGTGCGAGCGTGGGCCGACTTCGATCTCATGCAGCTTGCGATCCTGCCTATGTTCATGTGTTCGACCACCTTTTTTCCATTGTCGGTGTACCCAGGCTGGGCTCACCCAATCGTGCAGGCGACCCCGCTCTACAACGGTGTCGCACTGATTCGGGACCTGCACACCGGCCTGCTCGGATGGCACGATGTCGGGCATGTGGTGTACCTGCTGGTGATGGGTGTGGTGTTTGCGTGGCTCACGATTCGACGTATGAGCAATCTGTTCTTCGCCTGAAGAACTGCGCAGGCGATTGTGCTGTACTGAGCACATGCCCGCAGTGTTTGTCCATGGAAATCCCGAAACGGCCGCGATCTGGGACGCGCTCTTTGCCGAGTTACAGCGCGATGACCTGATTGCCTTGTCACCGCCAGGTTTTGGTGCACCGATGCCCGACGGATGGACGGCAACTCGGCGTGAGTACGTCGATTGGCTCGCGGCTGAGCTGGACGCGATCGAGGGGCCGATCGACCTTGTTGGTCACGACTGGGGTGGGGGACATGTGCTCGGGTATCTGTTGGAGCATCCTGAGTCGGTCCGTTCATGGTGTGTCGACCTGATCGGCATCTTGCATCCTGATTATGTGTGGCACGATGCCGCCCAGGTCTGGCAGACACCGGGCGCTGGCGAAGAAAACATTGCAGGGATGGTGGGGGCACCAATGTCAGACGTGGCGGCGATGTATGAATCTCTTGGTATGTCGGTCGAGGTCGCACGTTCGGTCGCCGAGCACTTCAATGAAGCTATGGGTGCGTGTGTGCTTGGACTGTACAGAAATGCGGCACAGCCCGCCCTGGCCGAGCTCGGACAGAATGTCGAAACGCTCGGCGCGCGACCCGGGCTGATGATCAACGCCGAAGACGACCATTACGTAGGCACCGACGAGATGGCACAAGAGACTGCCGATCGAGCAGGGGCACAGGTGGTCCACCTGGCAGGTGTCGGCCATTGGTGGATGTGCGAAGACCCCGCCCTCGGCGCTGCCACGCTTGAAACGTTTTGGGCTGGCGTCTAGGTCCCATGGCAGGCTGGCTCCATGAGCCGACTGACGCCGCGCACAACTGCAGAGATGACACCGAAACAAGCTGAGTTCTACGACCAGATGGTCGAGGGGCGAGAGCCGGTGGCCGATGGACAGATCGGTGGGCCGTTCGATGGCTGGTG
>DNHM01000446.1 GCA_003485885.1 Acidimicrobiaceae bacterium | reverse complement strand
CACATAGATGTATTCGTTGAGCACGACGGCACTCAGCCCAGCGCGTGGCTGCCACGGTGCTGCACTCGTACGTTCAATCCAGTTGACCCCATCGGTGATCTGGGGCTTTGGTCCCTCGACACGGTGCACTGACCGGTCGATACTTGACTGATGCCCACACGTCTAGAGGTCTTCGCTGATATCAGTTGCCCGTTCACCCACGTCGGACTGAAGAGAGTCGTGCACGAACTGGCGGCGTCCGACGGTCAGATCGACATCGTAGTGCGGGCTTGGCCTCTGGAGTGGGTCAACGGGGCGCCGCTCGAAGCCCGGCTGTATCGGCCAAGATCGCGGCTCTGAAGAAACAACTGGCAACAGACGTCTTCGCCAACTTCAGTGAAGACACCTGGCCAACGACAACGATTCCTGCGTTGAATCTGGCCGCTGCAGCCTTTGATGTCGATCACCCCACTGGCCTGGCTATGAGTCTTGCGCTACGCGACGCCTTGTTCGAGCAAGGTCGAAATCTGGGTGATGCCGACGTGTTGTCGTCGATTGCGAGTGAGTTCACTTTGGGCGCGCCATCGGCCGAGGCACATGCCAGGGTGCTTGCCGACTACCAGGACGGGCAGCGCCGCGGGGTGCGTGGGTCCCCAGATTTCTGGCTCGGTGAGGAGGAGTTCTTCTGTCCGGCATTGAGGCTCGGCCATGACGACGACGGTCTCACCGCTGCATTCGACACCGAGGGCTTTGGCGACTTCATGGACCATGTGTGGGAGTCGACGGCGACCTGAACGTCAACCCGGTCAGGCCACGCTCCAGGTCCTGACCCGATCAGCTTGCGCTCATCGGCGTCCCCCAGCCAGTGCGTCCCTGCCGCCCGGCCAGACGCTGGCCTAACATGGAATGGTGCTGAGATCGATGGGCCGTGCGTTCCTCGGCGAGGCGGAACTGACCGAACGCGAGGGAGCGGTGCTCCTTGCTCTGGCTGGGACGGTCTTCAGTTTCACAGCAGTGGCCTACCGTGCTGTCGATACTGCCAACGATTGGCAGTTTCTGGCCTACCGGGGTGGCTCCACGGCCCTCGCTATGTTGGCGCTCGTCGCGCTTCGGCATCGGTCGCGTCCAGTTGACTTCGGTGCAACAACATGGAAGGCCATAGTCGCTGGGTTCTTGTTGGCGATCACGTCCATGCTGTACATCTTGGCGCTAAGCCGGATTTCGGCCGCCACCACGCTGCTACTCCTTGCTGCAGCGCCGGTCTACGCCGCAGTGTTCGGCTGGCTGTTGCTGCGGGAACGGGTACACAGCGCGACCTTCATCGCTATTGGCGTGACCATGGTCGGTGTTGCGATCATGGTCGGCACCGGGCTCGACGCTGGCTCGGGAATGGGACTGGTGTTCGCGATGCTGATCCCGGCTCTCGTGGGCCTCTACAACGTGGTGCTTCGCTCTGCTCCGGGAACAGATCCGGTCGTGCCAGCCTTGCTTGCAGGTGTGTTCCTGGCTCTTGGTGCGACGGCCGCTGCATTAGCCAATGGCGGGCTCGCGGTGTCATGGCGCGACGCAGCTTTGGCATGTGTGAGTGGGGGAGCAGCGCTCGGGATCGGGTTACCGCTGTTCAACCTTGGACACCGGTCGGTTCCCGCCGCGCGGGTGTCGCTTCTGCTTATGACCGAGATCGTTCTTGCCCCGTTGTGGGTCTGGATCTGGCCCGGTGAGACGCCTCGGGTCGGAACGTTGATCGGCGGAGCGATCGTTCTGGCTGCCGTTGTGTGGCTGGTGACGAAATCGTCCGACTCCGAGGACCTGCTGATCGTGTGAGAACGAGACTTCGTGGGGTGCACGTTTGCCCCGTAGGTTGTAGCGATGTCTTCGCCCCTGTTGAGTCCGCTGCAATTACCCAGAGGTCGGGCGTTGCCGAACCATTTTGTGTTGGCCCCGCTGACGAATCAGCAGAGCAATGTCGATGGCACGTTGTCCGACGATGAGCATCGGTGGCTGACAATGCGTGCCGACGGGGGCTTCGGTTTGACCATGACCTGTGCTGCCCATGTACAAGCAGTGGGGCAGGGATTTCCCGGCCAGCTCGGTGTTTGGGGCGATCATCAGTTACCGGGTCTCACCCGGCTGGCGTCGGATATCAATGCGACTGGTTCGGTCTCGATCGCGCAGCTTCACCACGCCGGCAATCGTTCGCCCATCGAGGTCATCGGCACAACGCCGGTTTGTCCGTCCGACGACGAGGAGACGGGTGCCCGAGCACTGAGCACCGATGAGGTGCAAGAGTTGGTAGCTGACTTCGTTGCTGCGGCAGTGCGGTGTGAAGCCGCCGGGTTTGATGGCGTTGAGCTACACGGTGCCCATGGCTACATCATCTGCCAGTTTCTGAGCTCGACGTTGAATCGGCGGGGCGACGAGTATGGCGGCTCGCTTGAGAACCGCAGTCGGCTGTTGTTCGAGATGTTGGCGGATATTCGCGAACAATGTGGCGACGACTTCATCGTGGGCGTCCGGCTGTCGCCGGAACGTTTTGGCATGGATCTGGCTGAGATCCGGACACTGACCCAGCAACTCATCGACACCGGCGACGTCGACTTCATGGACCTCTCGTTGTGGGATTGTTTCAAGGAGCCCGAGGATGAGCAGTGGCATGGTCGTTCGCTGGTCGAGATCGTTTGTGACATCGAGCGCCGGACCGATCCGCAAGGTCGGCGAGTTCCTGTTGGTGTCGCAGGCAAGATCCACGATCCGGCCGATGCCGAGCGGGTCATCGCCGCCGGGGCCGACTTCCCAATTCTTGGTCGTGTCGCGATTCTGCACCATGACTATCCGCAGCGCTTGGCATCCGACTCTGCATTCGTGCCCGTGCGGCCGCCGGTGTCGCGCCGGTACCTTGCTGAGCAGGGCCTGAGCCCGGCATTCGTCGAGTACATGAATCGCTGGGCCGGCTTCATCGCGGACTAGCCGAGCGCGAGGGCGAAGCGGGAGAGCGGTGTGCAGCGTAGTCTCGGACGATGCCACGCCTCAGAGAACTCGGCTTCACCATCGGCACCTTCCCGACCGGTGATCGCAATGCAATAACCGATGTTGCCGGTGTTTCGGTAGGACATCAAACGGTGATCCGCAACGAACCTCGTGTTGCCCGAACCGGCGTGACGATCGTTAACTCAAGGCCGGTCGAAGCGCGCTCCGATCTGTGCTTTGGTGGTCTGTTTTCGTTCAACGGCAACGGCGAGATGACCGGCTCCCACTGGCTTGACGAGTCGGGCTTGTTGAGCGGTCCAATCGGTATAACCAATACACACCAGGTCGGGCTAGTTCGCGACGCACTCGTAGCGGCAGAGATCGAACGCGATCCGAAGGCCTCGTGGTGCCTGCCAGTGGTCGGTGAAACGTATGACGGTTTTTTGAACGACATCGGTGCCTTTCATCTCACTCTCGATGATGTGAAAGCAGCCATCGCCGACGCCGACGCTCATCCCGACGGAGCCGTGGCCGAGGGTAATGTTGGCGGCGGAACCGGCATGGTGTGCCATGGCTTTAAGGGTGGCATTGGCACGTCGTCACGGCGAGTCGAGACGGCGGGAAGCATCTACACCGTGGGTGCACTTGTGCAGGCGAACTATGGCGCCAGGGATCTAGTGCGCTTGGAAGGACGGCCGGTAGGCACAATGATCGACGCAGAGGTGACCCCGCTGCCGACCGACCCTGCCGTGGCAGACGCCGGCTCGATCATCGTGGTCATAGCGACCGATGCGCCGCTGCTCGCTGATCAGTGCAAACGACTGGCGCGACGAGCAACGGTGGGGCTGGCACGAGTCGGCGGCACCGGTGGCAACGGAAGCGGTGACATATTCATCGCCTTTTCGACTGGGAACACCGTTCCGCTCCATGCCGTCGAGCCAACAACAGTCACGACGGTGCCAGCAGTAGCGATGACGTCGTTATTCAACGCCACCGCCGAGGCAGTCGAGGAGTCGATCTGGAACGCACTGTGTGCGGCCGAGACGATGACCGGTTACCAGGGTCGGGTCGTGCACGCCATCCCGCACGATCGACTGGCCGCGCTGCGCTGACTGTTGAGGTTCCCGGCCAGCGATCCGTCACCGCGGATGAGCGCACGCCGAAGTGCTTCCGCAGGCGCGGAACGCAGCGCGTCTCGACCACGCCGAGGCCGAGGCGCGGCGGGCCCTTGAGCTGCGGGACTACCTGCGGGTCCAGGCCATCATGTGTGGCCTGCCCGCCGACGATGCTGAGGTGAGCCAAGACGTACTCGGGGGCGGATAGCTCACCGTCCGCCGACCTTTGATTACAGAGCAGCAGGTGTCGTCGTACTCGACCCGCCCTGTCGCTCTGGTCCGTGCATAGAGGCTGCCGAAGTCGGCTCAGGCCAACATCACACGAGCTGCATCGAACGCGAATCGTTCGAGGTTGGCGACGGGGTGGTTTCGCATGGCCAGCAGGTCTCGGAGGAATCGTTGCAGTGGGTTGTCGCGGAACATCACGCCACCGCCCGAGGTCGCGAACATCTCGAGCACCGCGTCGAGCGAGTCAACGATCGTCCGTGCGCCCTGGTAGTGGAGGCGACGTTCGATGACCGGGTTCGGTTCGTCACCGCGTTCGAGAACGCCATAGGCCTCATCCCAGACCGAGCGCATGCCGCGCTCGAGAAGATCGACGCGGTTCAAACCCTCGGCCATGCGCAGGCGTAGCTCGGGTCGCTCGGCCACGCCCGGTCCACCTATCGCAGGGACTCGATCTCGAGATTGGGCGATCCATTCGTTGGCGAAGCCGGTTGCGGCGCCCAAGGCTGGTCCGGCGATGCCCCAGCTGAACAGGTCGAGGAAGGTGAAGCGATAGAGCGGCGAGTCGTTCATCTGCCAGCCTGGCCGCTGGTGATTCGGGTCGTTGAAGTCAGCGAGCAGATGGGTTCGGTGAGCTGGGATTCGTACGCTGTTGACGGTGATCGCCTTACTGCCAGTGCCAGCCAGCCCGGTCACGTCCCAGCTTTCGTGGTCGATCTTGTAGTTGTCTCGGCTGATCAGGAACACCCGAGGTCCCAGATTCTCCTCGCTTTCGACAAGGGCCGCCACCAGCGCCCAGGTCGCGTGGTCGGAGCCGCTCGAGAAACCCCACCAACCCTCGACCTGATAGTCGTCGCCGGAGCGGCGAGCCGACCCGGTCGGGGCGTAGGACGATGAGATGCAGGCGGTCGGATTATCGGCCTATACCTCGGCTTGGGCATCGGGATGCATGCTGGCGACTTCCCAGGGGTGAACACCGAGCACTGAAGCGACCCAGCCGGTTGAGGCACATGCCGATCCGAGGAGCACCACGCCCTCGAAGAAGGTTGCCGGGTCGAGTTCTAGGCCTCCCCACTGCCGAGGTCGGAGACCGACAAGGGCGCCGATGTCGGTGAGTTCGGCGATGGTTTCGTCGGGGATCCGGCCCATCTCTTCGGTGGCGGCGGCCCGATCGCGGATGGCGGGGAGTAAGGCCCGGACGCTGTCGAGGTACTGCTCGCGGCCGATTCGCTCAGGTGTGGTTGGGGACTCGACGATGCTCACGATGCCACGCCTGTTAGTTGCCGCTCAACGCAGGAACGGGCACGGGCTCCTGGTCGGAGCGGAAGATCATGGCCAGAACGTCCTTGCCGGAACGATGGGCGGTAAGGATCTCTTCGGGGTCGAAGTCCTCGCCGATCGGGTTGGCAGCGAACGCTGGGCTTTCCATGAATGCGTTGGCCGCATCGGGGTCGAGGACGTCGATCTGGAACTCGGACCGGTTGCCGTCTGGGTCCTCGTAGTACATCGACAGGGTCATGCCGTGACGTAACCGGACGACCGGAAGGATGCCGTTGTCCCGCAGCCGCTCGTAGGTGGCGAGCAGCCCGTCGATGCCATCCCAGGTGTAGGCGACGTGGTGGACCCCCACTGGTTCATGTCGGCGGCCATCGCCCTCGCTGGGAGGACCGAGGTTGATGAACGCGAACCGGTGGTGTTCGTCGTCGTAGGTCAGGAACGTCAGCTTGTCGTTGGTGTGCTGGGTGGTGGCTTCGAAAACATTGGTGTACCACTCGATCATCTCGTCGTAGTGGTGGGTCGCATAAACGACGTGGGCGAATTTGGATGGTGCAACCATCGTGACCTCCTGGTGTTCTGACTGGGATTATTGTGGCGATTGGTGGACGGGAACGTGGGGAAAGTGGATGGCCTGCGATCAGAGGCCGGGTAGCAGCATGGAGACGAGGCCGTTGGCGTGGCCGGTGACGGTTGTGGATGCGTCGGGTTCCAGTCCGAGCAGCCGTGCCTCGGGCGCGTTGGCGTACAGAAGCGACGCTGCTCCGATGAGTAAGTGGTGCACCACGTTCACCGGCACCGGAGCAGCGACGCCGGCGTCGCGCAGTCGGTTCCATCGACGAGCCAGGTCTCGTTGGCGCCAGGCGAGATGGGTGTCGACGAGCCAAGCGAGCCGGTCACTGGGAGCGGTGCCCTCGTGCATCATGATCCGGTTCAGCTCGGGTCGGCGGGAGGCGAAGGTGACCAGAGCACGAACGATGCCAGCGAGGACCGCTGGCTCGTCGGGACGACTGATTCCCTGGACGTGTGCGGCGATGGTGTCGTCGAGCTCGGTCAGGAGTCGTTCAAGG
The DNA here is from genome assembly GCA_003485885.1 of Acidimicrobiaceae bacterium. Lineage (GTDB taxonomy): Bacteria > Actinomycetota > Acidimicrobiia > Acidimicrobiales > UBA10347 > UBA10347. The sequence continues at coordinate 8,245 of DNHM01000446.1, read as the reverse complement.
CATTGCCGCCACAGCTCATGCTTCGAACCGAAGTGGTAGTTGATCTGGGGTTGATGGGTCCCAGCGCTGGCCGCGATGGCACGAGTGGAAGCGCCGTCGTACCCGTGCGCGGCGAATTCGACGAGCGCAGCCTCGATCAGGCGATGTCGCGTGTCGGTCGTGCCACGATTCACCCGGTCGCGCCCGGGAACGGGGGTGGCAAGGCGAGCCTCCATAACTACTTTTCTATCAGCTGATATAACTCTGGGCAAATGTGGGTGATCCCGCGTGTCCTACGCGCTTATGTCGAGTCGGTCTCAACGCCAAGCCTCGATCATTGGGCCACCCGCTCGTAGCGGCCCCATCGTGACGAGAGATGACCACGGTGAGGTTCAGCCCTGGGCTTCGACGGTTGCTGGTTTGCGGAGCGAGAAACGGCAGGCCTTCAGCGTCGCTGTTCGATCACGCCACCGCGGGCGTCCATCTCGAATCGCAGACCTTCGATTGGAGGCCGGGCGTGGAACCAATGCAGACCGTGTCGCGCCGCCGGGCCAAGACGTGGCAAGACGGTCGACTCGACCACCTCGCCGAGCCTCTCCACCGAATACAGCACCACCGCATCGGTGTCGGCCCATGTCAGCTCTAGAACGTTTAAGCGGGCCTCGATCTCATCAAGCACCGCCCCAGCTCGCGCCGCTGCCGATGCCTGCCATCCTAAGTCGCGGCCAACGATGGCTTCGGGGCGAAGATCGGACTGGTCACCCAAGTCGCCCGCACCAGCGATCACGAACGAGGGCCGGGCCGCGTGACCGACGGGGATCGCGCTGCGGGGGACCGTGAACGAGAACGCATGGAGCTCGGTGTCGTTCGCCGTCTCGATTCCAGGAATCGCCGGGGCGACGTTGGTCCGGGCAACCGGGTTGACCCCGCCTTCGAGAAGGATGGAACGCTCGTCGAGCGTCTGTCGGTAGTCGTCGTTGAATAAGCCGAAACCATCGAAGGAATGCGCGGCCGGGCAGCGCAACTCGACAGCACACAACGCCTGCGACCCACGTCCGGCCTCAGCGAGGACCGTATCGATGCGTGAGAAGCCGTCGTGCCATGGCGTCCCGGCCTCAACCATGGTGCGCACGATCACATGTTCGTCATCTGCGCGCACGCCCGCTGAGTACGGGGCAATCCCCGGCATGTATCGATACCCGCCCGCCGGATTTGCCACAGTCACCATTGGTCCAGGGTAGACCACCGTGGGCGGGGTCACCAGGCTCGGGGGTCTGTGCTGTTTCGCATCAATGGGCCCCGCCAGCTTGCAGTCGATTGGTCTACAGGTGAGTATGGCGTGAATGCAAACCACATGACATGGGGGTGTCTGATGGCAGGACAGGACTACGACATCGTTATCAAGGACGGACTGATCTTCGACGGTACTGGCTCGCCTCGACGACGTGGCGACCTTGCCATCAACGACGGGAAGATCGTGGCGATGGGTCGGATCGGCGCCTCGTCGGCTTCTAGCGTCATCGACGCGTTCGGCATGCACATCGCACCGGGCTTCATCGATCTACATACCCACTATGACGCGCAGGTATTCTGGGATCCGTACTGCACTCTGTCGGGATGGCACGGCATTACGTCCGTGGCGATTGGAAACTGTGGATTCGGCTTCGCCCCGGTAGCAGAGGACATGCGCGAGTATGCAATGAAGTCGATGACTCGGGTTGAGGCGATCCCGTACGAGTCGATGCGTCAGGGCATGCCGTGGGATTGGGTCAGTTTCCCCGAGTACCTCGACAGCCTCGATCGAACGCCCAAGGCAATAAATATTCTGCCCTACGTTCCCGCTGGGCCCATGTTGACCGAAGTGTTGGGTCTAGCGGATGCCAAAGCAGGACGGATGCCGACCGACGAAGAGCATAAGCGACTCGCTCAGATGCTGAATGAGTCGATGGACGCTGGTGGTTGTGGTTGGTCCGCTCAACGGCTTCCTCCAACGGGTCCTGCTGCGGTGCAGCGAGATTGGGATGGCACGCCGATGCCGACCGACATGATGAACGACGAGACGGCACTGGTTTTTGCAGAGGTCTTGGGTCGGCGGAATCAGGGCGTGCAGCAGGTCACCCTCACAACCGGCGACATTAAGCATGACCTTGCACATCTGGAAGCGATCGCGTCAACTTCAGGGCGACCGCTGCTGCACAATGTCGTGCAAGCGATCGAGGAAAAGCCTCATGTTCATCGGCGCCAGATCGAATGGCTCGAACGCTGCCGAGAACGGGGCATTCCCGTCTATGGCCAGGGTGTGACGAGTGATGCAGGATTCACGTTTACGATGGAAGACTGGAACTTGTTTGATGACAGCGAAGCGTGGATGGAAGCGACCACCGGTTCACTCGAGGAGAAACGCCACAAGCTCGCCGATCCTGACCGCCGGGCGGGACTTCGCGACAACCTTCCAGCCACGGCTACGGCGCCGATCGAGACGGTCACCGTCTTGTCGCCTCGAACCGCCGGGACTGAGCAGTACCGAGAGATGTCGGTGCAACAAGTGGCCGACGCAACCGGAAAACACCCAGTTGATGCGATGCTCGACATCGCGGTCGAAGACGATCTGAAGACGCTGTTCTTCGTGGCTCCGCCTCAAGGTGGGTCGGATCTGCTTAAAGAGATCGTGCAGTACCCCCACATCTTGTTCGGCGTCAGCGATGGAGGTGCACACACCAAGTTCTTGACCGCTGGTCGGTACCCAACCGAGACGCTCACGCAACAGGTGCGCGACAAGCAATGGATCACCTATGAAGAGGCTCATCGTAGACTCTCAGCGCTACCGGCCAACCTGGCCGGGTTCACCGATCGTGGCGTGTTCCGCGCAGGTGTTCCTGCCGATGTAGTCGTGTATGACCCCGAGAACCTGAGCATTGGCCCCAACGAGGTTGTGGAAGATCTGCCCGGTGGGGAATGGCGAAGGATCCAGAAGGCCAGTGGGTATCACGCTGTCATCGTGAACGGTCAACAGACCATCTCCAATGATGAGCTCTTGCACGTCCATTCGGGCAAGCTTCTACGCCACGGCACCGGCTGAAACTGCCCATAAAACGCACCACTACATCGAAATTATCGGACAGAAGCGAGCAGTTAACTTGCTCGTAGCTCATGGCAAGGTTCGGATCCACGGGGATGCGATCGAGGCGGGGGTGGCGGCCCAGCAGGTGGTGAGTTGTCTGGCACCGGACTGTCCGGTGTTGGTTGGACTTTGTCGGGAGACCCCAGCTCGCGTGGAACCCGAGCCATGCTTGCAGCGAGTGCGACAGGCCGGATCACTGTGATTCGTGCGACTGCTTCGTGCCGCTGAATCGATCTGAGCTAGCGTCGGCAACGTGACCGCACGTTTGGCCGCCGACATCGGTGGCACCTTCACCGACGTCGTGCTCGAAGTCGATTCGGCCGTCGGAACATCTGAACCTGCCGCCCAGTTCACCGCCAAGGTGCTGACGACACCTCAGGCCCCTGCTGATGCGGTTCTCGAAGGTGTCGAGTTGGTTCTGGCTGCTTCCGGAATCGACGCTGGCGAGATCCAGGTCGTCGTCCATGGCACGACGCTGGCGACGAACGCACTGATCGAGCGACGCGGGGCGCGAACAGCGCTGCTGTGCACCGAAGGGTTTCGTGACTCGGTCGCCATGGCGCACGAGAACCGGTTTGAGCAATACGACATCTTCATGGAGCGGCCCGATCCGCTGGTTTCGCGTTACCTGCGACTCGGCGTAACGGAGCGGCTCAGCGCCGAGGGCGACGTGCTGATCCCATTGGATACCGCATCCGTTCGAGCGCTGATCCCGACGCTGGTCAAGAACGAGATCGAGAGCGTTGCGATCGGCTTCTTACACAGCTACGTCGATCCCCGGCACGAGATCGAGGTCCGCTCGATACTGCTCGACGAGATGCCGCACCTGTCGGTGACGCTTTCGTCCGAGGTATGCCCTGAGATTCGCGAATACGAGCGCTTGTCCACCGCCTGCGCCAACGCGTACGTACAGCCGTTGATGGCCACCTATCTCACCGACCTCGCCGATCAGCTCGACAAGCTCGGTATAGCTGCGCCCTTGATGCTGATGCTGTCGAACGGCGGTTTGTGCACGCTCGACACCGCGGTTCGGTGGCCCATTGGGTTGGTGGAGAGCGGCCCTGCCGGCGGTGCGTTGCTGGCGGCTCGGGTAGCGGCCGAGCATGCCGTCGACGAATTGCTCTCATTCGACATGGGTGGCACTACCGCCAAGTTGTGCCTGTTGACCGATGGCCAGCCGGCGACTTCGAGAGAGTTCGAGGTCGCCCGGGTTTACCGGTTCCTGAAGGGAAGCGGCCTGCCGTTGCGTATTCCCGTGATCGACCTGGTCGAGATCGGTGCTGGCGGCGGCTCGATCGTGTCGGTCGATCAGATGGGTCGTATCTCGGTCGGGCCGGAATCCGCCGGAAGCGAACCAGGCCCTGCGTGTTACGCCCGTGGCGGCGCAGAGCCGACGATTACCGACGCGGATGTACTGGCCGGGCGAATCCAAGCCGACTGGTTCGCCGGTGGGAAGCTACCGCTCGACGAAGTTGGCGCCCGCGATGCGGTCGCCGACGGTGTCGCCGGCCCCCTCGGAATCGAGATCGACGCAGCTGTCGTCGGTATTGCCGAGATGGTGGTCGAGAACATGGCCAATGCTGCACGGGTGCACGCCGTCGATCGAGGGCGTGATCTGGGAGGTGGGGCGATGGTCGCGTTTGGGGGAGCGGCGCCGTTGCACGCCTGTCGACTTGCAGAACGACTCGGAATAGAGAAGGTCATCGTGCCGCCTGGAGCGGGCGTGGGTTCGGCTATTGGCTTCCTGCGAGCGCCTGTCTCCTACGAGTTGGTGCGCACCTGCCATCAGCGACTTGACCGATTCGACTCCGAACCGGTGAATCGGGTGCTCGATGAACTTCTGGCCGAGGCCAACCTCGTGGTGGGCGAGGCCGCTCCCTCGGCACCTCGCACTGCAACCGTCTATGCATCGATGCGGTACCGGGGGCAAGGTCATGAGATCGAGGTCGAACTACCGATGAGGCGGTTCAGCGACGGCGACGAGGTCGCGCTGCTCGATGCATTTGATCGTGCCTACCGCTCGTTGTACACCCGAGTGATTCCGGGGATGGTCGCCGAGGTGCTGACCTGGCGGGTGCGAGTGTCGACGGTCGTTCCCGCACCCGAACCAATCATCGACCCGGAACCCAACCCGTCTCAAACCCTGCGGTTTGAGCGGGTGCTCGACCCCGACGACGGATGGCTTGATTTCGCCATCTTTGCTCGCTCCGACCTGCAACCCGGTGACTGTTTTCGAGGCCCGGCGCTCGTGGTCGAGGACCAAACGACCACGGTCATCTCACCGCGATTTACGGCCAGGATCGACGGACGTCACCACCTGGTGCTGACCTCAAACCCGGTGGACGACAACACTGCCCAACCAGCTCCCGGAGGTGCCTGATGGGTGCGCCCGATCTCATTCGAAACCAGGTCATGTGGAATCGGCTCATCGCGATAGTCGAGGAGCAGGCGCAGGTGCTTGTGCGCGCTTCGTTTTCGACCAGCACCCGTGAAGCCGGCGACCTGTCGGCTGGTGTCTTCGATGCTCAGGGCCGCATGCTCGCCCAATCCGTCACGGGTACACCGGGTCACGTGAACTCGATGGCAGCGTCGGTGCTGCACTTCCTTGCTGAGTTCCCTATCGACACGATGCGGCCGGGCGACATCTACCTCACGAACGATCCGTGGAAGGGGACCGGGCATCTCTATGACGTAGTAGTCGTGACCCCCGTCTTTCGCACTGTCGACGGACAACCCCAGCCCGTTGCCCTTTTTGCCTGCACAAGTCACATGACCGACGTCGGCGGCGTCGGCTTCGGCCTCGGAGCGACAGACGTCTTCAACGAGGGCCTGTACCTTCCGCTCATCCGCTTCGCCCGCAACGGGGTATTCGATGAGACGGTCATGCGTATCATCCGAGCGAACACCCGCACGCCCGACATGGTCGACGGTGACATCCACTCGCTAGCGGCCTGCAACGAGCGGGGCGCGCTGCGGCTCGGTGAGATGATGGACGAGTTCGATCTCGATGATCTAGACGACCTTGCCGAGCACATCATCGACAGGTCGCGACAGGCGATGCTCCGTATTATCGGTGAGCTGCCCCACGGGACCTGGCACAGCACGATGCGCATCGATGGCGTCGACGAACCGCTCGATCTTGTCGCAGCCATGACCGTGAGTGCGACGGGCATCGACGTTGATTTTGCTGGCACATCGCCGCAGGCTCCCGTCGGTATCAACGTGCCAATGGCATACACGGACGCATATACATCGTTCGGTGTGCGTTGCATCGTCGGACCGAGCGTGCCGAATAATTCCGGCTCACTCGGGGTCATTCGGGTGACCGCCCCGGTTGGCTCGATTCTGAATGCACCGCATCCGGCACCGGTGAACGTGCGCCATGTCGTCGGCCAGATGTTGCCCGACACCGTCTTTGGATGTCTCTCCCAGATACTTCCCGATCTGGTTCCGGCAGAGGGAACGTCGTCGTTGTGGAACATCTTGATCGACGGCCAAGCTGCCGATGGCGAGCGATACGTGGTCATGAGTTTCCACTCGGGAGGTGCCGGCGCTCGACCTGGCGCCGACGGCCTTTCGGCGACAGCATTCCCGAGTGGGGTGCGCAACATGCCGGTCGAGATCAACGAGGCGATCAGCCCAATCGTGTTTTGGCGCAAGGAGTTCCGACCGGACTCCGGCGGCGACGGAAAGTATCGCGGCGGCCACGGCCAGGTGGTCGAGATAGGCAACCGCGAAGGCATGCCGTTCTCGATCAGCGCGACCTATGAGCGAACCGTGCACCCAGCCCGAGGGCGGGCCGGCGGTGGCGCCGGCGCACTCGGCGAGCTGCGACTCAAACAACGCAACGAAGCCGTCAAGCCACTCGGCCGCAGCACTATCCCCGGCGATGATCGGCTGGTGATGCAGTTCCCGGGCGGCGGGGGTTTCGGCGATCCGACCGAGCGAGACGGCGACAAAGCAACCGCCGAACGTCTCGATGGTCTCGTCACCGAGTAGCTGCTGGTACTACCGCTCGTCTTGGTCACGCGAATTCGCATCCATCCGGGCTGGACCGATGGCGAACAGTCGGCTCTGCGCTCGCTTCGATGCGTTGCCAATGCAGCAACGGCGCCGAAGTATCACAACCCGATGTCGGCTCCGTCCAAACCCAGTAACTTGTCAGCGCTGAAGTCCGAACCGAATCAAGTTTGGCAACTCAATTCGGTACAGGCGGTGTTGCGTGACCGCCTGGCTCGATGAGCACCTCGTGATGGGGCACGAGGCAAGCGGAGGCTAGGTCGTACCTCGTCAAGGCTTCGTGCCTACCACGTGTCCGGGTTCACCATGTCAAGGACTTCGAGCTGACGCTCGATTAGAGGCAGAACTCGCGGTGTTCCTCCTACCACGGTGCCCGCAGCTCGGCGACCGCAGCGGTCAAGAAGATGTCGTCCCAGTCGGCAACGAGTGTCCCGGATGGATGAGCGCTTCGACATCAGCCGCCGTTCCGTGCGGAAGGATCTGCTCGTGGGCGAAGCGACGGTCATCTGGGTTCGATCTTACGGTGTATCCGAGGACTGGTGTTGAACTCCGACAACAACTGCAGCTATCGACAGCGCCATAGCGATCGGTCGGCCGCCCATAGGGCAGCGCCGCTCCCTCTTTGCGGAAGGATCAACCATCCGTGTAGATGGTTTCTTCGATGGCGACGATGTCGTAGGTCTCGGCGTTTGCTTCGAATGTTGCGAACCATTTGATTGTGGTTCCTTGGGTGATTTCGGCGCCGACGGCTCGGGTGAGACCTTCTGATTCGAGTGACGAAGAGTCGCAGCTGATGCTGAAGGATTCGAGTTCGATGCCGTTTTGGATGAGGACGACTTCGGGGAAGCTGAAGCCGCTTGAGGTGAGACCGTCGTTGAGTGAGTCGAGGGTTGCTGTGCCGATGACGGCAAGGCAGTTGGGGGTATCTCCGAAGTCGACCGGGATGGTGCGCACTTCGTCGATGCTGACGGTCCAGCCTTCGCCACCGAAACCGGGCGATCGCGAATGCGAATCGCCAAATGGATATGGTCCGCCGTTCTCGTTGCCGACGGGGTCCGGCGTTTCGGTGGTGCTTGGTGAAGTGAGTGTTGTGCCCTCTGACGTGTAGATGGTTTCTTCGATGGC
>DNHM01000445.1 GCA_003485885.1 Acidimicrobiaceae bacterium | reverse complement strand
TGAGTGCGCACGGTGCCGACCGACACGAATGATGATTCGGCAATTTTTGCGACCGAATGACCTTCCATAAGCAGGCAAAGCACTTCGCCTTCGCGGCGGGACAATGATTCGAACGGCATGAAACGGTTGTCCCGGTCGACACGATGTGTGCGGAACAGACTCAGCAATTCATTTCGGCGAAACTCGCTCAGTAGTTGCTCACCCTTAACCATCGCCAGGATCTGGTCGACGGTCTCAATCATGAGGTCGCTGGAGGCGACTAGTCCGGTTGCACCCGCGTTCACCGCTGCAGATAACAGCAACTCGTGAGTGCTATCAGAAAGGACGGCCACTGTTGCCTCCGCGCTCGCTGCGGTCTCCACAAGGTCGAGGCTGCGGGCCAGGCTCGGACCAGGTTGGATCCGCACCAGGGTGAGCGCTGGAGGTCGCTCGAGGATCTCGGCTTGGAGCTGCTCGATGGTCGTTGCTTTGAGCGTGCGCACTGCGCACCCTTCGGCTGCGAGGACCATGGCCAGGCTGCCGGCTAGCAGTGAGTGATCATCAACAATAAGTATTGGAGCCACGGCGTCACCGTTCGTTTCGAGCAGGTCTTCTTCTGCTTTGAGCAGGTTGTGCATGGGGCTTCAAATCCAGACTTTGCCAGCGAGTGCTGTGATTCAGTGTGACCTGAGCTTCTTCCGCTTGCTGTAAGCAATCGGACCTAAATGGTCCAACCGAAAGACCCGCGGCCAGCACTGACACTGTTTACGTTACGAACCCCTTTCGGCCGTTCTGACTCACACTTGAGACCATAGGGCTATTTGACTAGCTACCCAGATGGAGCGATGCCACCCGTGCGATATCCGTAGCTCCACAGAGCAAGACCTCCTCATGGCCACCACCGGGACCACAAGTGCATCGGCAATGCACCTCTAGTCCCAACAGCAACACATCAGCACCAATTCCAGCGTGTCCAGCGTGTCCGCTCCTGGCGTCGCGTTCGAGCGACAACGTGGGTGCCAGCATCGCTGGTAGCTCGTTCATCCTCGCTGAAACCGCCAGCTTCGTCCCGTGAACCACTGCCGACAATGATGACCAGCTGAAAACGTCGAATCAGTCCTGTCGACCGTTAATTCAGGCCAAGCTCGGCACGAAGTTCGGCCAGCTTGTCATCGGCCTTGGCCAACGATACGGCCTCGCGTAGTTCAGCTTCGGCACCTTCGGGTGTGGACTGTGCAATCTCGGCGTGGGCTTTGGCATTTGCCAAGCGCTCTTCGATCTTGTTCTCGACCCGTTCGAGGCTTGGCTTGTCGACTTCGAGGGCACCTGACATCGTTTCGACAGCCTTATTGACTTCTTCTTGCATCTTCGCCTGCTGGATCTGACCGAGAAGCTGCATACGTTTTGCAGCAAGTTCCTGGACGCGCAGGGCGTTACCCTGCACCGCGTTGTTGGCCTCATCGGCCTGAGCCACAGCAATCTCGTACTGGCTCTTGAGGCTTTCAAGGTTGTTCTCGGAGGCCTGCAACTTCATAGCCAGGCTCGACGCAGTGTTGGTCCACTTGTCGAGACCAGCCATGTCTTCTTCGGTCCTGGCTCGTTCGGCGCGCAACAATGCCTGCTTAGCCATTTCTCGAGCTTCGCCAACCTGGTCAGCTGACTTCTCAATACGGCTTTCGATCTGCTCACGATGAGCAATGACCTTTGCTGCCTGGTTGCGGAGCTGCCGATCTTGCTTACGGGCTTCGTCGATGGCCTGTTCGATCTCGATTTCCGGGTCCATGGCCGCTTCGGCCTTCACCCGGAACAGGGTCCGGAGGTAGTTAATTACTCGCTTGAACACGAATGCCTCTCTAGGGTTGCTATCAGAGCGAGTGTACGTTGTGAGCGGGCTGCCCCGCTCACGATCCGTTCATGTCACCGACGACGTCGCTTTGACGTCGAACGACTGCTACTGGTGCGACGGCTGCTACTGCTACTACTGCTTGTACTACTGCTTGATCGACGAGTGCTCGATCGCGACGAAGGCCGGTTTGCGGTTCGGTATCGTGATGATCCACCGAACACGCCACCACCGGCACGAGGCATCGGTTGGGCCTGGCGTGACCGGCCAGCACCAATGGTCCCGCCCCCGAACACTCCGCCGCCACTAGCGCGTGAACGACCTCGACTGGAGCCCGCCATGCCGGCACCTGCGATCAAGATATCGAGCAGGCCACCGCCGCTACGGCGTCGTGACGGACTGTAGGGCATACGGGGCCTCGGGGCACGCTGGGGCAATCCTTGCTGGCGCTGTTGCGGGGTCCGCTGTTGAGGTGGGGTCGGAGGCGGTGGCGGCTCGACCTTTGGCTTTTCAGGAAGAGGCTCTCCATCGAGAATCGCCTCGGCTGCATCCATCTGCCACCGGGCATGGGCCACACGAGCCCCGATATCAGACAATTCGCCAAGGTCAGCGTGCTCAAGCTCTTCCATATCAGGAATCTCATCGGAGATATCCAGGTAGGTATCAGTGGCTTCGCGGTAGAACTCAATGGCCTGCGGTTTATCGGAAAGATCCACGGGGCCTGACAACACCAGAACATCGTTGGCCAGCTCGTCGATTTCTGTTTGGAGCTCAGCTCGAATCTTCTGGGCAGTCTCCAGATCGATGCCCTGCTTCTTCCTCTTGCCACGTCGGCTCATGAACCACAGTCCGCCGCCGATCACTACCAGAATCACAACCAGCCTCCAAGGGAAACCCCCAACAGAACTGGCTGAGCCCGATGAAGAACCGCTGGAGCCTTCCGAACCAGCGGAAGCGGGTCCGCTCGTTGCTGCGGTGAAGTCGGTGACAACGTCGACCATGTAATCAACCGGGCGTGACCAGTTCGTGTCGAAGGCGGCCAGGGCACGTTCTTCGATCGATCTCGTCAAGCCGGTGGCGAAGTCGACCTGATCGAAGGCGCCTTGTGAATCGCTCTCAACCGAGTGCAACAGCACATTGCCGGTTGGACGCACCGCATCGCGGATGGTTGCAGCGTAGCCCACCTCAGCGGGTCCAGACAGCACCACGTAATACCACGCCACTGCGGTGTTGTTGCCCCGATCAACCAATGATCGCATCTCGCTCTCGGTGGCGTCGGCGCCTGGCTCGATGTAGTAACCAGACCGTTCGAGTTCACTGACAATGTCGTCGAGGTCCTGGGCCGAGGCCATCGGCACGGCGAGAACAAGAGTCACTAGGGCCAGCACCAGCGCACCCAGCATTGCCTGTAGTCGTAGGTTTCGCCGCACACCGGCTCCTTCTGTCGGGAAGTCCCCGAAGGACTCTGTCATCCACGGACACACATCCGGGACAATCGCTTGCATACACCGATCCCGAACGATGCAAGCCTAGGACATGTTCCATCAGCCCAAACCTTCTGCGAACGTGGCGGTTCGCCCGTGCCGATACGATTGGACCACCGGGGCCGACCGGCCATACACGGGTGATCGTCAAGCCGGAGGCTGCCATGGACGCAATTCTCGACGTTGATCTACTCGCTTTTGAAGAGGGCACGGCGGCCGAACGCTCCGCGGTCGTCGATGGCACCATGCGTAGCCTCGAAACCGGCTTTGTCTACACCGCTCACGATGTGAGTTCTGGCCTGATCGATCAGGCCTACGAGATGCTCGCCACGTTCTTCGCACTCGACGGTGAAACCAAACGAAGCTGGACAGCCGAGGGCACCCACGGCCAGACCGGCTACACCGGACTACTCGTTGAGACCGCCGCAACCAGCGACGAGCCAGACTGGAAAGAGATGCTGAACTGGGGAGAGCGGATTCCCACCGGACACCCGTTACGAACCCAGTTTCCGAATCGCTATCACGAACCGGTTCTGCCCGAGGCCGACGTTCCCGGCATTACCGAGACATTGCTGAAGTTTCACAGCTCGATTGCCGACGTACAGCGACGCTTCTTGCGCATTATCGCTGTTGGCGTCGGTGCCGACGAGACGCTCTTCGACGAGACCGTGGCTGTTGGAGCGAACCTCACCCGCGCTATTCGGTACCCCCCAATGGAACAAGCTCCTGGTGGGTCTCACGTGTGGGCAGGCGCTCACGCCGATATCAATCTGATCACCGCGCTACCTCGGGCTACTGCTCGAGGACTCCAAGTCGAGATCGACGGAACATGGTTCGATGCCATCCCGCCCGACGGTCATGTCATCATCAATACCGGCCTGATGCTTGAACGGCTGACCAACGGGCGTGTGCCCTCAGGTATGCATCGTGTTGTCGCCGACCCAGAACAACCCGGTCAACGATTGTCCGTGGTGCAGTTCTGCCATCCGGCACCGTGGACCATGCTGACCCCGATTCCTTCGTGTGTCACGCCAGAACGCCCGCTCAAGTATTTACCCATCCGAGCTGCCGACGCGCTCGACGAAG
>DNHM01000447.1:10508-12705 GCA_003485885.1 Acidimicrobiaceae bacterium | reverse complement strand
CGCAGTGTCGCCCCGATGGTCCCGCCCCACCTGAAGTGCACCTGCCAAGGCGAGCGCGCCAGCCCCTTCGGCTACGACCTTGTTCTCGACCGCCAGCATTCGCACAGCGTCTCTGAGTTCGTCCTCTTGGACGGTGATCACTTCGTCGACCACCGATTCCAACAACGGGTACAGCTCGTCGACCACTACTGGCAGGGAGATGTCGCTGAGCGAGTCGCCCATCTCAACCCATACTGGTCCGCCGGCCTCGAGCGCACCCGAGAGCGCCTGGCATGAGTCAACCTGGACCGCCACCACTCGACACGAAGAATTCAGGGCTCGGATCGCAGATCCAACGCCGGCAACGAGCCCGCCGCCACCCATGGGCACAAACAACGAGTCCAGGTCCGGGCGCTCCTGAAGAATCTCTACCGCGACGGTGGCGTTTCCCGCGATCATCAGCGGGTCACCCCACGGATTCAGATACGCCTCGGGTTGTTCCGTCCACCCCGCAGCAAAGATGAAGTCCAAGAGATCGTCCATCGACACCGGCACCGTGTCGACGCCATACCTATGGATTGCGTCGAGTTTGGCTTGCGGCGTGCGGTCGGGCACCAGGGTCTTCGCGTTGCAGCCGAATCGGAGTGCCGCATACCCCAGCGCCTGAGCAGTGTTCCCAGCACTATGAGTGTTGAGCCCCGCAGCCCGCTCGGCATGTGTCAGATGAGAAAGCCAGTTATGTACGCCACGGATCTTGAACGAACCAACGTCCTGAAGCATCTCCAGCTTCAGATAAATACCCAGCGACTCCTCGGGGAGACCGTACGAACGAAGTGGGACCAGTGGCGTGTTTCTGGCGACGCCAGCGATGGTTCGTGCCGCCTCTTGGATGACTTCCATGGACACGGGCTCGATTACCGAACCGCCCCACCCAGTCTTCGGCTCCGTCTGCGATGCTTCCGATGTCGTTTCGGTCCCGTCCATCTGTGCAGGCTAGCCGTGGGTCCAGACGGCCTCGGAGCCACGAAACAAGGAACCCCACCAGAATGACGCTTCGCTGCCAACCGGGCGCCGAAGATTACTTTCGTGCTTTTTCGACCGTTGGCCCACCGGCCTCCCGCCACGCGGGCATCCCCCCGGACAACTGCGCGACATTGGCGACACCCATGTCCTGCAATGCCTTGGCCGAGAGCGCGGACCGGGGGTCGCCATTGCAGAACAGAACGTACGTCTTGTCTGGATCGGCGTACATCTCGCGGTGATACGGGCTGGTTGGATCAAACCAAAACTCGATCATCCCCCGTGGCGCATGGTGTGATCCAACGATCGTGTCACTCTGCTCGACCTCTCGAATATCTCGCACGTCAACGAAGACCACGGCGTCATCGCTGATCAGCCCGACTGCCTCGGTGGCGCGGATGCTGTTCACTTCCGCAAGGGCCTGTTCGGCCAGTTCCATGATGCCCATCGTTCCCTCGTCTATTTCTATTCTCGCAGTGGACACTCAACACTACGGTCACAACGGCGGCGGACTGTGATTGCAAAGCAGCACTCCAGACCATTCATTCACCAGTAGGCCCGCCCACGATCCGGCGAATGCCGGAAGCGAGGGTAGGCCCGCCCAGAGCTGCCGAGCGCAGACGCTGAGCGCAGTTACCCGTCGACTGCGGTCAAAACAAAAACGTCGAGGTCTCGGTTGGCACGACGTCCATAGTCAGCAAGGCCGGGGAACAAGGCCGTTCCGGTGCCAAGAATGGCATCGGCTTCCTCGTCGGATGCCTCGCGAGCAATGACGTCGACGGTCTTGCCGCCGTGCTCGATGGTCGCCTGGGGATTTGCACGAAGGTTGTGCACCCATGCTGGCACCGACGTCACGCCAAAATTCCCAGACTGCAGTCCATAGTCATCACCGTAGGGAATACCAAGTACTGGGTTCGTACGGAGCTGACCGCTCGTGGCTCCTGTAGTCGTGAGCATGATGATTGGTAGACCAGTCAGCATCTCGGTGCTCGTTTGGCGGCCACCTGAGAGCTTCGATGTGAGATTGTCGAGCGGCGGCGCAATTCTTGCGAGCACTGCCCCGCCCACGCTGCTACCTGCAACCTTGTGCACGACCCGCTGGATCGCATTCGGCCGTGGCACGTTCGAACCAAGCTGACTCTGTATCCCCATAAGCATGTCCTAGGCCATTGGCAACGAGGTGTCAAGGAGCAGCAGA
>DNHM01000447.1:0-10390 GCA_003485885.1 Acidimicrobiaceae bacterium | reverse complement strand
AGCGGAATCGAACCGCCGACCCCTTCGTTGCGAACGAAGTGCTCTAGCCAACTGAGCTACATCCCCGAGTTGTTGGCAGTTTAGACACGCGGTCCGCAGAGCTGTGATGTCGCTGCTGAACAGTGAACCTGGTGCTAGCGGTACTGCTGGACCTGGGCGACGATCCCTGCAACATCGAGGCCGACCAGGCCAAGAAGTTCGTCGGGATCTCCGTGGGGCAGATAGGTGTCGGGTAGGCCCATGACTCGCACGAGCGGGGGCGTGTCGAAGTCGGCCAGTCGCGCAGCGATCATCGAACCGACGCCGCCCGCAGCGAGTCCATCTTCGATGGTCACGACCAGGTCATGTGATGCGGCGTCGGCCAGCATGGCGACATCGAGCGGCTTGATACAACGAACGTCGTAGAGCGTGGCCGCGATGCCGTCGGCCTGCAGTTCAGCTGCTGCAGTCTCGGCCGCCTCGACCATCTTGCCAACGGCGAGAATGCACACACCTGAACCGGACATGATCTTGCGTGCCTCCCGACCAGTACCGACTTCGTGTTCGTTCACGAAACGAGCGCTGGTGCGGGGCCAACGAATAGCGACAGGACCATCGGCCATATCAAGCGCGTCGTCGAGCATGACCTGGACTTCTTGATACGACGACGGTGCCAACATGGTCATTCCCGGGACCTTGGTGAGCAGCACCATGTCGATCACTCCGTGCGCAGACGCCCCATCCGGACCGGTTACTCCGGCACGGTCTACGCAAAAGATGACGGGCAGCTTGTGCAGTCCAACATCGAGCAGGACCTGGTCGATAGCCCGGGTCAGGAAGCTGCTGTAAATCGCTACGACCGGTCGGAGGCCGCCCATGGCCATACCTGCAGCAGATGTGACTGCGTGCTGTTCGGCGATACCAACATCAAACGCACGATCCGGGAACCGTTCTGCGAACGGAAGCAGACCGGTGCTGTCGGGCATTGCTGCGGTCAACGCAACGAGCTCAGGAACCCGTTCACCAGCCTTGACCAAGGCTTCGGCGAACGCTTCGGTGTATTTGCCTCGAGGCGGGGCCGTCGAAGATGCCGCTGCTGACACCGCTGACTTTGCGCCGTTGCTGAACGGCCCGGTGTCGTGCATATGTTTGACCGAGTCATTCTCGGCTGGGGCATATCCCCGACCCTTCTGGGTCACGACGTGAACAACGACGGGGCCAGCGATCTTGGCAGCATTGCCGAGTGCCTCTTCAAGGCCTGCAATGTCGTGGCCGTCGAAGGGCCCGGTGTACCGCACGCCTAGGTTCTCGAAAAACGATGTGGGCTCCCACATCTCGCGCACCGCAGCCTTGGCGGCATCCATCGCTCTTTCGACCTCGCGCCCAACAACCGGCACGTCGCTGATAAGCCGTTCGAGGCGGTTCTGTTGGCGAACAAACTTTGGGTTCACCCGGAGCCTGGCCAGGCTTTCGCCCAGCTTTGACACGGTGGGCGCATAGGAACGACCGTTGTCGTTCAGCACGATCGTGACATCGCTGCCAGCATGGCCGAGGTTGTTCAGTCCTTCGAATGCCATGCCGCCGGTCATCGAACCGTCGCCGATCACAGCAACGATTTTGCGGGTGTTCTGCGGTGTGCGTTGGAAAGCCGCTGCCAGGCCATGGGCATAACTCATGGCAGTCGATGCGTGGCTGTTCTCGATCCAGTCGTGTGGACTCTCGGCCTGCGATGGATAACCGGACATGCCGCCGGTCTGGCGCAGCGTCTCGAAGTCGTTGACCCGGCCGGTGAGCATCTTGTGCACGTAGGCCTGGTGGCCAGTGTCATAGAGCAACACATCGTGGGGTGAGTCGAAGACTCGATGAAGCGCAACGGTGAGCTCGACGATGCCCAGATTTGAGCCGAGATGGCCGCCTTGCACCGCGACCGCATCGAGGATCGTGTCGCGCAGCTCTTGACACAGCTCATTGAGCTGGGTTGAAGACAAGCGACGCAAGTCGGACGGCTGGGTGATCTGACTAAGTAACACCACGCCCCACGCTACTGCCCAAATCGCCCGAGCCCGAGTCGATCGACACGGGATCTGGCCTGAACCCTGTGCCGCTGGTCACCCGTTCGAACCCCAAACTGGCCAGATAACCGAACCCGACAACGGCCACGCCGCCCACGCCATCGATCCAGTAGTGGTTGGCCGTCACGACAATCGCGAACATGGTCTGTATCGGATAGGAAGCAGCGAGGATCTTGGCCGGAGTCGAACGCAGCCGTGGCACCAGGATGAGCGCACACCACAACGCCCACCCAATATGAAGGCTCGGCATGGCCGCATACTGATTCGAGATCGTTTCTAACCCAGATGTCTCAAACGACCAGATACCGCCGACCTCGATGACGGTGTCAACAAACTGTTCATTGGGGCGACATGCCCCATACGTGCCGCAGTTGCCGAGCAAACGGGGCGGCATAAGTGGAAAGGCTGCAAAGCCGACCACAGCCGAGGCAGTCGCTATCATGCCCGCCCGACGCCAGAAGCGGTACTCGTCTGGGAAACGCCGATAGAGCCAAATCAGCACAACGAACGTGACGAGAAAATGGAAGGCGCCATAGAACAGGTTCCAGAACTGGATGAACATGGTGGCGTCGATGAAAATGGCTTGCACATCTGCCTCGATGTACAGACCCATGGCCTTTTCAATATCGATGATGTAGTCAGCGTTTTGTGCAGCGACCCCGGGGCTGACCGCTGCTGAACCGAATAGGTTGCGGACCATCGAGTATGCGACATAAACACCACTGACCAAGCCGACTTCGACCCAGAACCGCAAGCCAGCTTCATTGCGAGCCGAGACATGGCTAGAGAGGCTCAAGTGAGCTCCGCTGCCGCCTCGTCGAGGGCCTGGTCTGACGTCTTGTTGAAAACCAGCGATGGGAGCCCAAACAGCGACGTGATAATCGTGAGCGCGTAGATCGTCAGCCCCAGCGCAACGGCCTCTTCGCGGGGAACACCGAGTTCGCCCAGAAACAGGGCCAACGCCCCTTCGCGCACACCCAACCCACCAATACCCAGTGGCAAAACCTGCACGATCAGCACCGCAGGCACGAACGCTAAGGCAGCGCGGAAGCCGAACCCTTCGATCCCAATCGAATGTGACGCACACCAGAAGGCGAGCACCAACATGCCCTGATAGGTCGCTCCACTAGCCAGGATGCGGCCGACCTCGCGTGGTTTGTTGCGCAGCACGTCTATCCCCGAGTGGACGGCGTGCAGCCACGCAAGTGAATTCTCGTAACGGGCGAGAAGCCGACCGCTGTAATCGTTGCCAGCGGCAATGATGATGACAAGAAGCACGAACAATGTCACAACCGCAGCAGAAACGGCGCCGCTGGTCGCTGCGCCGAGCGAGCGGAGATTGGCGTCGAGTGCCAAACCAAGAAAGATCGAAGCCGGCAAGACCATCCAGCCGCTGAGGCGCTCAAAGATCACAGTGGTGAAGCTGGTCGGACGATCACCAGTGTCCTTGCCGAGGCGTGACACCCGAATGACATCACCGCCGACAGTGGTCGGGAGGAAGCTCGATACAAACTGCCCTGCGAAGTTGTGCCAGACGAGACGCCAGGTTGGCACATCAAGGTTGAGTGCCTCGCAGACTTGCTTCCACCGCAGAGCGGCGAGGACCACCGAACCAATCACACAAGCAAGCGCAGCGACGAGCCATGCCACAGCCTTACCGTCGTCGGGCCACAAGATGCCGAAATCGACATCAACCCATATGAACAGGAACACCAGTAGACCAGCGCTTACGCCGAGGCGTAGCAGCAGTATGAGGGCGGACTTCTTCGTCATGACCGGAGTCAGCCTCTACTCCGAAGACCCGCTGGCCTTGGCCAGGAACGGCTGGACCTCGACAAGAACACGAACGACTCGGCCGTTAGCAAGTTCGTGATTCTGGTCATCAAGGGCAGACACGACACAAACATAACGGCGGCCTTCGACCCGCTCAAGAGTGGCAATGATGGTGATCACACAGCCGGCCGATGCGGCCCGGATGTGGTCGAGCTGCACCCGCACAGCAACCGATGTGGAGCCTTGAGGAACAACCGGTGCAAGCAATTCAAAACTCGCCTGTTCACTCCACGCGAAAAGTTGCGAGGTTGCCAAAACCGGAACGTCGCCCGTTCCCACACTGATGGCAGTGTCAGAATCGGCCACAATCCTTTGGTCGCGGGTCTGTGCCCCCGGTTCGATGTGCACCTGGGTACGATACGGCATACCTCGCCACTGAACGACCACCGTGGCGGCACCGCTGCGTTCGCTGTTGCTCGCAACAGCCGAGGAGGATCGTGATCGATCAGGCATTGCTGGAAAAGACTCTCACTACCGCCACCGGGCGTGGTGGCGAGTTTGCTGAAATATTCGTCGAGGATCGGCAGTCATCTGGCGCCCTCCTTGACGATGACCGCATCGAGGAGTTGACGTCCGGCCGTAGCCGTGGCGCTGGCATCCGGGTGCTCGTCGGCGACTCAACCGGATTTGCGCACACCGCTGATCTGAGTGAGTCGGGCCTGTTGATCGCAGCCAAGGCTGCAGCCGACGCGGCTCGAGATGGCAACGGCGGTGTCACCACTGTTGACCTGTCGAAGCAGACCGTGTCGTCTCCAAGCCCGATTGCGATCTATCCCGCCTCGGTAGCCAAACAGCGCAAAGTCGAACTTCTCAACCTGGCAAACGACGCGGCTCGCGGCGTGGGTGATGCGATTTCACAGGTGTCTGTCGGTTACGGAGACGTCCGGCGTCGTATTCAGATCGCCAACAGCGACGGTCTGCTTACTGGCGACGACCAGGTCAAGACCCGGTTCTCCGTCTCCTGTGTCGCCAACGGCGATGCGGGCATGCAGACCGGGCGTGAATCGGTCGGCCACACCATGGGCTTCGAACTCTTCGACCAGTACGACGTGACCGACATTGCTCGCAAGGCAGCCGAGCGTGCGCTCACCAAACTTCTGGCCCGTCCAGCTCCTTCGGGCACGGTCACCACGGTGATCGGCAAAGGCGGCGGTGGGGTGTTGTTCCACGAAGCCTGCGGTCATGGCCTCGAGGCCGACCATGTCGCAAAACAGTCAACAGTTTTTGCTGGCCGTGTTGGTGAACTTGTTGCCAGCCCGCTGGTCACCCTGATCGACGATGGCACCATGGCCCACGAATGGGGCGCCTTCGCTATAGACGACGAGGGTCGTCCGGCCCAGCGCAATGTGCTGATCGAAGACGGTGTGCTCATCGACTTCATGTGGGACGAACTCCGGGCCCGGGCCGAAGGCCGAGCCAGCAGCGGCAACGGTCGCCGCCAGAGCTACAAACACCTGCCTATGGTCCGCATGACCAACACCTACATCGCCAACGGCGAAACCGACCCAGGAGACATCATCGCCGATACCGACTCAGGCATCTTCGTGGCCCAGCTTGGCGGCGGCCAGGTCAATACGGTCAATGGCGACTTCGTCTTTGGTATGACCGAGGCCTATCTCATTGAAGATGGCAAGATCACCGAGCCGATCCGCGAAGGCAACCTGATCGGCAACGGCCCCGAGGTTCTGACCAGTATCGACGCCCTCGGCAACGACTTCGAAATGGGAAGTCCTGGCACCTGCGGCAAAGACGGCCAAGGCGTAGCGGTTGGCGACGGCACCCCAACACTGAGGGTCCCTGCGTTGACCGTCGGCGGCACGGCAGCGTAGGACCACCCATGCTTGACGAACTTCTTGCTCTTGGCGATCGCGTCGTCGCCCGCGCCAAACCCGGCGAACAAATCGAAGCCATCGTGGTCAACGAGACCGACACGGAGGTCCGCGTCTTCGACGGCGACGTCGAGTCGTTCACCTCAGCGACGTCACAAGGCATTGGTATACGAGTCATCAACAACCAGCGTCAGGGTTTCGCCTGGGCCGGCTCCCTCGACCCCGACGTCATCGATTCCACACTCAGCGAAGCACGAGACAACGCAACCTTTGGCTCGGTTGACCCCGACTTGGACCTCGCCGAACCCGATGGTGTGCCGATGGCCGAGCTCGACCTCTACGACGAATCGGTCAATACCTTCGAGACCGATGCCAAGATCGCTCTCGCCCTCGAACTCGAAGCGATGACCAACGGCCGCGACCCTCGGGTCATGCTGGTCGAGTCCGTCGACTTTGCCGACAGTGTTGGCCATGCGGCGGTTGTCTCCACCAAGGGCATCCGCATGGGTGACCGCGACAGCGGTTCGTATGTGACCGCCACCGTGATCGCTGGCGGCGAAGACGAAACCCAAGTCGGGTTTGGTTATTCGGTTCACCGAGACCCGCGCCAGCTCGATCTTGACTACGCATCACAGATGGCCGTCGAGCGCTCAACTCGCCTCCTGGGCGCCATCAAACCACCAACCGAACGACTCACCGTGGTCCTCGACCCAATGGTTACCGCTCAGTTCCTTGGCATCATCGGTTCAACCCTGTCGGGCGAAGCGTTGCTGAAGGGCCGATCATTGTTCGCCGACCGCTTGGGCGACACGGTGGCAGCGGCCACCATCACGCTGGTCGATGACCCGACGAACCCCAAAGCCTTCACCGCATCGGAAGCCGACGGCGAGGGTTTGGCCACTCGTCGAAACGTGCTGATCGACCAGGGCCGGCTGAACATGTTCGTGCACAACAGCTACACCGGCCGCCGACTCGACGCCGCGTCCACCGGTAATGCAATACGGGGTTACTCCTCGACACCGGGTGTTGGCACCATTGCCCTCTCCCTGGTGCCGGGCGAACGGGCCCAGGCCGACATCATCGCTGGCATCGACAACGGCGTGCTCATCCAAGGCGTTTCTGGACTGCACTCTGGAGTGAACCCGATCAGCGGCGATTTCTCCACGGGCGCTGATGGCCTGCGTATCCGCAACGGCGAGTTGGCCGAACCACTCCGCGAGTTCACCATTGGTTCCACCTTGCAGCGCATGTTGCTCGACGTGATCGAGGTTGGTGGCGATATCGAATGGTTGCCGAGCAGCGCAGCTGGTCTCTCGCTTGCTGTTGGCGATATCACTCTCAGCGGCGCCTGAGTCGACCACACTTCCCTCATGTCGATTTTCCGGGCGATCGTCCTCGGTATTGTCCAGGGACTGACCGAGTTCCTACCGGTGTCGTCGAGCGGCCACCTCCAACTGGTGCCGTGGTTGTTCGACTGGAACGACTTCGAAGGTAACGACGAGCTCGCAAACGCGTTTGACGTTGCCCTCCACCTGGGCACCCTCGTTGGCGCTGTGGCGTACTTCTGGGGCGATATCTGGCGTTATCTCAAGGCTGGTGTCGGGTCATTACACGCAGCTAATCGTGTCGACGGCCTGTCGACCGATGCCCGAGTAGGTTGGCTGCTGATCGTGGCCACCATTCCCGCCGGCATCACTGGTGTGCTCCTCGAAGAGGTTCTTGCGAGCGATGACAAGATCTGGCTCACCGCTGCCGCCCTGGCCGTATTTGGCATCGTTCTGGCAGTAGCTGATCGTCTGCCCGGCGAACGCGAAGTAGATTCCTTCCAACTCAAGGATGCTCTTGCGATCGGTATTGGCCAGGCGCTCGCGCTTCAACCTGGGGTATCGCGTTCTGGTATCACCATCACGGTGGCCCGAGTGCTCAAGTTCGACCGAGTACATGCCGCCCGATTGTCGTTTCTCATGAGCCTGCCAATCATCGCTGGTGCTGGTGTCTTCAAATATCTCGACATCGGTGGCCTCGATGGCGTCCCCTCAGACATGAAGGGCGCATTCGCCGCTGGCATGATTGCCTCGGCCATCACCGGCTTCCTTGCGGTCTGGGGTTTGATCAAGCTGTTGGCCAAGGTCACGTTCGATGGCTTCGCTTTGTACCGCGTGGTCGCCGCCATCGGCATCTTCGCTGTTCTCTTTGCCCGCTAAAACACCTAGCCGTTCGGTTGTCAGCCAATACGGGTGACGATCACCGGACGCAGTGATGCTGCGGTTGCTCGTTCAATCTGGCCGTTTGGCACCGCCACCGTGATATCTCGTTCAGAAAACGCGAGTACAGAAACGTGTTCGGCGACTCGGCTACTCGATAGATCAGCACCGTCCACGATCCAGAGGTCCACCAAGTCGCCCTCGACCAGCAGCGGCGACTGGACGGCCACCGGCAACGTGAGCGCCGCTGTCGATGACCCACCGCTACTGCGGCCTGGCAGCGTTAGCCGAGTACTCAACACAACCTCGCCCGGGTACAGCGCCACCTTGGCCAGGCTGTCTGGTGAGACATACGACGCTGCATCTGGTGGCGTCAGGGCAAGGGGAAGACGACGGATCTCGGTCGCGCCCATCACCGGCTCCCCCGGCGCAACTGGTTCGGTCACGACCACAACCGCTGCCGGCTCACCCCATTCGGCACGTTGCCCGTCCAACACTGCGGCTTTGGCCGAAACCGTCGTGACCATGGCAAGACCCACGGCGCCCACGACACCAGCCTGGACAAGGCGGTGCCGAATAAGCCGCCGAACGAGCGACGGGGCCCAAACCACACGAAGCGAACGAGTCCGTTGACGAACACGCATGTCCGCCTCCCTTACTGACTAGCAGAATGTTGGGGAAGCAGAATGTGCGGAAAGAGCGGTTCTCGCTAGTCCGAGGACGACGAAGACGATGTCGAACTTGAACTCGAGGAATCCGACTTCGACGTGAAACCGGACGAATCCGACTTCGTTGTCGAACTCGACGAGTCTGACTTTTCCGTCGAACTCGACGAATCAGACCCCGACGAAGACGGTGTAGTCGACGAGGACGAACCCCGGCTGTCGTTCTTGTAGAAACCGGTTCCCTTAAAAGTAATACCAGGCGCGCTGAAAACCTTTGTTACCTTGCCGCGACCACTTTTGGCGCAGCCTTCAGGGCTGCGGCCAGACTTCTTGGTCGGGCATTTTGCGAGGGTGTCTTCAGAGAATGCTTGTTGGAGCTCGAAGTCGAGTCCACAAGTCTCACAGTGATAGTCGTATGTCGGCATAGCGCAGATGAGAGACTAGCGGAAGTGGATTTCGATTGGCTCCTCGTGGTCGGTGCATTTTTCTTGGGCACCTTCCCGTCTGCACTCTTGATTGGTCGTATCGTCGGCCATAATCCGACGCGCGAAGGGTCGGGAAATCCCGGCGCAACCAACATGTTTCGCATCGCCGGACTAAAGGCCGGAGGTGCGACCCTGGTCATCGACGTAGCCAAGGCCCTCATTGCTGCCTGGCTCGGACAGTGGCTCGGCGGCACCACGCTGGCTGCGGCATGTGGCGCAGCGGCAGTTATCGGACACATTTTCCCGCCCGTCCGTTCCAGCAGAGGTGGCAAGGGGGTCGCGTGTTTCGGCGGCATGACCATCGGCGCCTGGCCGATCCTGGCCCCCATCGCACTCGTCGTATGGATCGGAAGCGCCAAGCTGTCGGGTCACTCGTTCATCGGAGCGATGACAGGCACTCCAACAGTCGCGATCGGCACCATGGTGATGGGCCGTCCAATCGCCGAGGTCCTCATCGCCTGGGGCATCACCGTGCTGATCGTCGCACGACACCACACAAACATTCGTGCCTTCTTTGTTGCTCGTGCGGACTGACAGGTTCGCCCTTCGACACTCGGTGACCCACGAGCCCACCACTAACCTGAACACATGCCACATGTACGCAAGGCAGTCATTCCAGCAGCTGGGCTCGGAACCAGGTTCCTTCCTGCCACTAAGGCAGTGCCCAAGGAAATGCTTTCCATTGTCGATAAGCCGGCAATTCAGTATGTGATCGAGGAAGCGATCGGCGCCGGGATAGAAGACATCCTGGTCATCACTGCGCCGTCAAAGAAGGCACTCGAGGATCATTTCGATACGAACTATGAGCTCGAGGGGTTGCTCGAGGCTCGAGGCAAGCTCGACATGCTTGCACTGGTGCAGAACCTTTCGTCGATGATCAAGCTGCACTTCACCCGCCAAGGTCGTCCACTTGGGTTAGGCCATGCAATTGGTATGGCCCGCAGTTTTGTTGGCGACGAACCTTTTGCTGTGCTGTTGCCCGATGACATCCTGGTCGACGACGGGGCTCTCCTTAGCCGGATGATCGAGGTGCAGGCCGAGACCCAATCCGCGGTCATCGCCGCTGGCCATTATCCGCTTGAAGAAGTCATTTCCTACGGCGTAATCGAACCGATCAGCATCGACGGCGATCGCATCGAGGTCCGAGATATTATCGAGAAACCGCCGATCGAAGAGGCCGCATCGAACTATGGCCTTGCCCCCGGAAGGTATGTCTTCCCTCCGTCGATTTTCGACGAGATCGATGCGACCCCACCTGGGGTTGGCGGCGAGATACAGATCACCGATGCGATCGCAGCCATGATCGACAAGGGCGGCGTAACC
>DNHM01000475.1 GCA_003485885.1 Acidimicrobiaceae bacterium | reverse complement strand
GTGACACTAGCCGGGTGAGATGGGGGCGTTCGCCCTCACCTCAGTAGTTTCCGTCGAGTTTTGCGTGGTCCCATGACATGGTCTTGTCGGCTATGACTCGGACCACGGCTCGTTTGGGGGCCGAGGCACGAGCGTCGTCAGGAAGGCCGTAACGTTCTGCCAACGAGTCGGCCAGAGCGAGCACTGCGTCCTCGTCGTAGATGAGTTCGCCCCGGCCTTGGATCGAGACACCTTTCAACTCGGGGTACAGCACCCCCGTGTCGACCAGCATGGAGATCGATGGATCTCGCTCGAGGTTCTTGGTCTTCTGGGCCTTCTTGTAGGTCCAAAAGGCGGGCAGGCCATCGAGAAAGCCGTAATTCATCGCAACAAGGTGCACCGTGTTCGGAGCCCCACCCGGCCGTTTCGGCCCGATGGTGCCAATCCTGCACAGGTGCGGCTCGGCGAGGAAATCGGCAATTTCCTGGTCGGTCATTCGGACTTGATCACGTCTCGACATGTGATGATCGTAGTTGCAGGGCCGGTGTCGGCTCGGAATCGAGACCGAGGTCAGGGGCGTCAGGCTCCGTGGTTTAGCTATGAACTCGTGGTCACTCCGAACCGGCCAGCGGTACGCGGTAGGCAGTTGCTGCGGTGTCGTGGAAGAGCAACCGTTTCTCGTCGGGGGAGTAGCCAGCCGCAATGCGCTTGTATGCGTTCCAGAGAACGACGTAGCCAGCGCCGCGTTGGTCGACCGGGGAGTTCGACTCGAACATGCAGCGGTGGGGGCCGAACAGTTCGATGACCCGCTGGATGGGTTCGGCCCACACTTCGGCCAGGTCCTCGGAGGTTGCCGGCGTTGCCTGCTTGTCCCACCGGTAGCCCATCATGGGCATGCCGATGCCGCCTGTCTTGAGGAAAGTATTCGGCAAGGCAGCGAGCTCAGCCATCGCGTCGTACCAGAAGGACAGAATTTCGTCTCGGCGATCCTTGTACGGGCCAGTTCCTAGAAACCCTCCGAGATGGTCGATCACGATCGGGGTGTCAGGACAGGCTCGGGCTGCAGCGGCCAACAACGGAAGCTGTGGGTGGTACACCATGGCATCGAACGTGTAGCCCAGTTCTCCTACGGTTCGCAGACCGTCGAGGAATGCTGAACTGTCCATGGGTGCGTTGTCGTACATGGACAGCGGCGGATGGTCGTCGGCGGCTGTTGTGTACCGCACACCTCGGAAACGTCCCCGCCCGGCCTGGTCGAGCGCTGCCAGGACCTCCTCGACTCCTCGGCCGAGACCCAGATCAGCGTTGCCTATGATCCCAGCGATCTCGGTCTTTCCGGAATTCGCACTCTGTTCAGCCAAGTCGGCAATGAAGGCGACTTCGCCGACTGACCGGAGATGTTCCGGACCGTCAGCGAGATATTCGGCGTGACACTCGAGGAAGATCGAGCGCACGATGTTGTGGCCCGCCGAAGTGTCGTCGTGGAAATCGGCGAGCGTGTAGGGCCATCCGGTGTGGCCGTTATCAAGCCACAGGTGATGATGCGGATCACAAATCGGCAGGTCTGGCTCAAGCGCCGACTCGGATACTTGCGCAATCCATGCCTTGTGATCTTCGAGCGTTCGGTCGCTTGCAGCCATAACAGTCGCCAATCCTGGCCACCGTCGTGACCACAAACTGACCCTAATCCCACCGGCTTGGCGGACGTCAATACAGCGCGCTCGTGCGGATTGGTCAGGGACAGGGTCGGGCCTCAACCGAAAGCTGAGATGGGGCGGGAACTAGCCTCAACCTTGACGCAGCGCAGAGACGCTCGTAACGAACAGGAGATGTGATGCAGGCATGGCAGATGCACGAGTTGGGGGACCCGTGGGATGAGCTACGGCTTGGCGAGGTTGAGCCACCAGAACCTGGTCCGGGCATGGTTCGGGTCACGGTCGAGGCAGCCGATCTGAACTTCGCCGACATTCTGCAGTGCCAAGGTTCCTACCAGGTGAAGGTGCCGACTCCCTTCACGCCGGGCATGAGTTGTGGCGGCACCATCAATGCCATCGGCGACGGTGTCGATCTGGAGGTGGGTACACGGGTGCTCGGTATGGCTGCGCCCGGATCGGGAGGATTTGGCGAACAGGCGATTCTTGCCGCAGCCAACGTGACGATCGTGCCCGACGGTGTCGAAACAGCAACCGCGGTAGCAATGCATGTCACCTACGGCACGTCGTGGTTTGCGCTTCATCGACGGGGCAACTTGCAGCCCGGGGAGTCAGTGCTGGTGCTTGCCGCTGCTGGCGGCGTGGGATCCTCAGCGGTACAGATGGCAAAGGCCCATGGCTGTCGGGTCATCGCTGCGGCAGGTGGCCCCGAGAAGATGCAGGTGTGTCTCGACCTGGGCGCCGATGTAGCCATTGATTACAGGAACGAAGACCTGTACGAACGGGTGATGGAAGAGACCGGTCGACGCGGCGTCGATGTTGTCTACGACCCCGTTGGAGGCGAGTACTTCGATATTGCTCGTCGGCTCGTGGCATGGGAAGGGCGGCTGTTGGTCGTCGGTTTTGCAAGCGGCGGAATTCCATCTGCACCGGCGAACCACGTCTTGGTCAAGAACTATTCGGTCGTCGGTGTTCATATGGGTGGTTACCGCAACATCGATCCCGAACCGCTGCGGCAGTGCTACGACGAGGTGTATGGACTCCTTCTCGATGGCAAGATCGATCCGCTCGTGAGCCAAACAGTCGGCATGGCCGATCTGCCAGCGGCGCTTAAGGATCTGTTCGAACGCAACACCACCGGTCGGGTTATCTTCGACCCTCGCCTGTAGTGCTGAGCGTCGCCAGGCCCCGGGCCAAAAAAAGAAGCCGAAAGGCCGGTACGCCATGGATGACCGTTGGTTTGTTCCTGGTTAGCTGTCGAAGAAGACGTCGACGAGGGTGGTGATGACCTCGGCGGTGAACGCCTCTTTGTCGGTGACGACGTCGGGGCACCACAATCCGGCGCCCCTGGTCACAACCAGCAGCACATATTGCTGTTCGGCGGCCCCAAACGTTTGATCAGCCAGCGGCGAGGCAGCGATCGCAGCTTCGATTGCCGACCTGATATCACCTCCGGCAAGCAGAACCCGGCACGACGCGTGGGCAGATTCGGTCAGGACTTCAAGTGAGGTCCCCTAATAGGGCGAGTCGGTGGTGCGGAGGAGGGACTCGGCCAGGCGGACAAAAATCGTGAGCGACGTCTCATCGGGCACCGCGAACTCGGTCGACGTGTCGGCGGTATCGCCATCGCCGGTGCAGTCGGGTAATGCGTCGGTTACCTGGCTCAGTACCTCTGCTCCGGCATTGAGGTCGAGGGTGCCCTTGTCGATGAGTGTGCTCTCGCCTAGTTCGGCGCCTTGGGCCTGGGCCTCGTAGGCCGAGGTGAACAGCTCAAGGCTTTCACTGACAAGTGCCCCTGCGTCCGCTGTTGGGGCCGGCGGCTCGCCGAGAGCGATCAGCCGATCGGTCATGGTCCGGAACTCAGATGCGATAGCTGCAAACAGCGGAGCTGTATCGGCTTCAGAAAGTGTCTCATTGCCCAACTGCCTGCTCACGTCTGCGCCTGCCAACAGTTGCTCAGATGCGGCACTGAGCAGATCACCCAAGTTCTCTACGTACACCTGACACGCGGTGACTGGAGCGACGGTCACCGGGGTTGGATCGGCAGTAGGAGCTGGCTCGGGAATTGGAGTTGGCTCGGGAGCTGGCGTTGGCGCAGGTGTCGGTATTGGTGTCGTAACCGGCGACGGCTCAGCCGTTGGTTGCGGGGGTTCGACGGTGGGGGCAACAATGTCAGGCTCGGTTGTGGCGAGCACTTCGACAGCAGTAGGTGTTGCGTTGGCGACGGTCACGGCAGTGCCGCTGCATGCAGTGGCGAGAGCCACCAGGGTAAGAAGCACCGACAACGAGCGCAGTGGCCGGGTTGATCGTGCCGGGTTGATCGTGCATTGTAGAGAACACTCAGGCGAGATGTCGTGCCGCGTGCACTGCAACGTCGTGGCATGGATGCTACTTTGTTGTACCTAGGTTAGCCCTTTTGGGCTCAGCGGTTTCATCCGCAAACGACGTCGCGAATCTGCAGATGAACGGGTGCGCAGGCCACACGGCAATCGAGCTAGTCAGGTTGTGGCTTCGGTCGTGGAGCGTTCGATGTCGAGAAACGGTTGTAGGCCACAGAGTTCGACCAACTCACGGTGTAGCGCCATACCGTCGATCTCGACGCCGGTTTTCCCCGTCGAAGCGAAGGATGTGTATGCCTGCCGGGTGTGGGTGATGGCCAGGGCCTGGGAGGTGAACGCGTCGATGATCAGGTCCCATCCGTAGGACTGCCACTCGTCGCTGGTGTGGTGGTCCAGCCCGGTGATCGCCGCCAGCGGGATCGCCGGAAACCGGTCGGCGACAGCCCGCAGATGGTCGTCCTTGCAGAACGCCATCAAGATGTCAGCGCCAGCATCGCGGTATGTCTCTAGGCGAGCGACGCCGGCCTCGAAACCCTCGTGGCGGAAGCCGCCCGTCCTGGCGATGATGAGGAAGTTGTCGTCGGTGCGAGCCTCGACCGCGGCGCGTATCTTGCTGGCCATTTCCTTTGCGGGCACGAGATGTTCGACGCCGATGTGGTGATGCAAACGTTTGGGAGCGACCTGGTCTTCGTATTCCACAGCGACGGCACCGGTGGCCTCAAACAGTGCGGTGGCTCGGGCGGTGTGTACGGCGTCGCCAAAGCCCACACCACCATCGATGATCAGCGGCAGGTCCGATCGGGCGGTGATCCGGCGCGCTACGTCGGCGATCTCGGTGTAAGACAGCAGCGCCTCGCCAACGGCGTACTGAAAGCCGAGTGCACCGCCACTGAGATAACCGGCCGCGAACCCGGCGTCGGACGCCAACCGCGCCGCCAACGGGTCAAGACAGAGCGGTGCAAAGACGGGATCCGGCCCAGCAAGTGCCGCCTTGAAGCGAGTCCTCATGTGCGCAGCGGGTTTTTGGTTCATGAATCCATCATGGCGCAATCGACAAGCACGGGCGACAGCCGAAGGGGGAGCGGCGCTCAACTAGGGTTTGAGCGGACCCGACCGACCGGCTGGGCAACGCCATCTTCGCGGTGAGGGACCTAATGGCCACGTGGCTGTCACACAGTATTGAAGCATCACACAGCACTGGACAACCGAGCGGGTGTGCACCATGACCGGCTTGCGGGGTGATGCCGCTCTCGTGGGTTTCGCCGAATGGCCATCTGAGCGCAAGTTCGGCGGACCGAGGTCGTTCCAAGTAGAGCAGTGGGCCGAGATTGCAGCCACAGCGTTGGCAGATTGTGGGATCGCATCTAACGAGGTCGATGGACTGATCACCTACGACTTGCGTGAATCGAAGGACTTCGTGCCGGCGACCGTCGCGGAGTACTGCGGCTGGGAAGTGAACTTTGCCGAGCGCATGGACCTTGGTGGTGCC
>DNHM01000528.1 GCA_003485885.1 Acidimicrobiaceae bacterium | reverse complement strand
TCAAGAGGGCGACGATGTCGCTACGCAATGGCTCAACGACATGGTGGCCAACGGGGCCAAGTACTACCCGAACAACCGCTCGATCGTCGACGCTGCGGGGCGGGGCGAGATCGACCTAGGTCTGGTGAATCACTACTACAACTTTCAAGAAGCGGCTGCCATTGGTGAAGACCACCGGGCACTGAATCATGACCTGTCGGGCGACGACATCGGCTCGCTACTGATCATCACTGCGGCAACGCTGGTCGAGACCACACCTCATCCAGCCGAGGCGCATGAACTCATCCGGTACCTGCTTTCTGAACCGGTACAGCGGTATTACACCGAGGAAACGTTCGAGTACCCACTCGCCGCAGGTGTGCAGTCGGCCGAGATCTTGCCGCCACTCAATGCGTCGGGCACGGCAACGATTGATTTCGACTCACTTGGCGGCGGGCTTGAAGTCACACTCGACATTGTCGAAGCAAGCGGCATCGCCAACCAGTGACCGCTGCGACCGCACCGTCCTCCTTGGTTGGAGGACGTAACCGAGCGCCACGCCGCACCCGAGCTCCTTGGGTGTTGCGGGCTGTTGGTGTTGTGCTCGCCGCCGCTTTTGCGTTCCCTGGCATCTATGTGGTCTGGCGGAACATCAGCACCGACGCTGATCCGATCGGTCTGCTCCGTTCATCGCGCACGCTTGACCCGCTCGGTCGAACCATGCAACTTGCAGTGCTGGTGTCGTTGGCGTCAGCAGCCATCGGCACAACGCTGGCGTGGCTCACGACCCGCACCGACGTGCCGCTGCGTCGTTTGTGGCGGACGGTCTTGCCGATTCCGTTGGTGTTTCCCACGTTTATCGGCGCGGCAGCGTTCATCCGCACGCTTAATCCCGGCGGTTTGGCAAACGATGTTCTGAACAACTTGGGGATCGACCGCACCTTTGAGTTACGCGGCTTGTTTGGCGCATGGCTGGTGTTGACGTTGTTCACCTATCCGTACGTGTACCTGCCAGTTGTGGCTCGGCTGCAGCGGCTTGCTGGTTCGCTCGAGGAAAGTGCACGAGTGCTTGGTGACAGCCCCGGACAGACGTTCCGACGGATCGTGCTGCCGCAGATTTCCAGTGCAATTCTGGCTGGCACCTTGCTGGTTTTTCTCTACACGATCAGTGACTTTGGCGCCGTCCAGTTGATGCGCTACGACACTCTGACCCGGGCGATCAACACGAATTATCTGGCTCGGCCTTCCGTCGCATTCGCCTTGAGCCTGCTGTTATTGCTGCTTGCGATCGCTGTGGTTGTGGGAGAACGGGCCGTGGTCGGAAGGATTCCGGGAGACGCAACCGCTCGGTCAACTCGGCTGGTGGAGTATCGACTCGGCGCGTGGCGGTGGCCAGCCGGGATAGTGGTTCTGGCGGTAGCGCTTCTCGCCGTGGGTGCACCGCTGATAGCGATGCTCGATTGGGCCATCGACGGGGTCACGAGAGCGAGCCGCGACGGCCGCCCGCTTACCGTCGATGCTGACACAATCGTCGAAGCCGCCAGGCACACACTCGAGTCGAGTGTGTTGGCAGCACTTGCGTCGGTGGCTGCGGTACTGCCCATTGCGTTACTGGTCGGGCGTTATCGGAGTCGGTCCGGCTCGTTCTCCCATGCCATCGTGATTGGCAGTTTTGCGCTTCCTGGCATCTTGATCGCACTCGCGTTGCGGTTTTGGACGCTGCGATCGGGTTTCGCTGGTGATCTATTCTACGACTCGAAGGCATTGCTCATTTTTGCCTATGTGGTGCGCTTCGGCTCCCTTGCGATGGGTATCACGCTGGTTGCGGTGCAATCGGTGCCAGACCGGTTCCACGATGTTGGGGCCACACTCGGCGCTGGTCGCCTGCGTCGGTTTCGGACGATCGACCTGCCGCTGATGGCTCCTGGTCTGTTGGCAGCCGTTGGTTTGGTGTTGTTGTCGACGATGAAAGAACTGCCGATCAGCCTGCTGATTGCGCCGATTGGTTATCAGACACTGGCAACCCGGATTTTCCTGTCGTTTGAAGAGTCATTCGTGGCCGAAGCTGGCCTTATGGCCGTGGTGTTAGTAGCGATGTCGGGCGTGTTGTCGTGGTTCCTTGTGTTGCGCCGGGCCGAACATCGGTGATGCCTAGTGTTCTAGTCCGCACCTCGTGTGCCAGGATTGGCACAGAACGTGACGAAAGGTTGGCCCCATGAAGGCTGCGGTACTGAATTCCATCCCCGGTGTACTCGAGATCGAAGACATCGAGATTGGCGAGCCGGGTCCTCGCGAGGTCCTGATCCGCACGTCAGCCGCGGGTGTGTGCCATAGCGACTTGCACTTCATGGAGGGTAAATACCCGTTTCCGTGTCCTGCAGTGTTGGGGCACGAATCGGCGGGTGTCGTTGAGGCCGTGGGTTCCATGGTCCACTACGTGGAGCCTGGGGACCATGTGATCACGTGTTTGTCTGCCTTCTGCGGCCACTGCTCCCAGTGCACCGATGGGCACATGACCCTGTGCGAGAACAAGGCGACCGAGTTGGTTCGTCAGCCTGGCGAAGGTCCGCGGCTGAGCCGGGGCGGCGAGACCGTCAACCAGTTCTTACACCT
This sequence comes from Acidimicrobiaceae bacterium, assembly GCA_003485885.1. Taxonomy (GTDB): domain Bacteria; phylum Actinomycetota; class Acidimicrobiia; order Acidimicrobiales; family UBA10347; genus UBA10347. Next base: position 3,534 of record DNHM01000528.1, on the reverse strand, counting down.
GTCGTCGTTTGCCGAGATGATGCTGGTGCACGAGCACGCACTGGTAAAGATCGACAAGGACATGCCGCTCGACAAGGCCGCTCTCATTGGTTGCGGTGTGACCACTGGGCTTGGTGCGGTCTTCCGCACAGCCAAGGTCGCAGCGGGCGAGTCGGTCTGTGTTGTGGGTGCTGGCGGCATTGGTTTGTCGGCAATCCAAGGAGCTCGTATCGCCGGGGCAAACAAGATCATTGCTGTCGACATGGTCGAGTCCAAGCTTGAGCTTGCCCAGGCAATGGGTGCAACCCATGTCGTGAACGCCAGCAAGGACGACGCCGTGCAGGCGGTTAAAGACATCACCGGTGGCGGTGTGCACCACAGCTTCGAGGCGGTGGGTATGAAAGCTACGGCGGAACAGTGTTTCTCGATGTTGCGCAGCGGTGGCCAGGCCACCGTGATCGGCATGATCCCTGTGGGCACCAAGATCGAGGTCCACGGCGCCGAGCTTCTCTCCGAAAAGAAGCTGACCGGATCAAATATGGGTTCCAATCAGTTCCGTACCGACATGCCCCGTTTCGTTGACATGTACATCGACGGCCGGCTCAAGCTCGACGAAATGGTGTCCAACACGATCTCGCTCGAAGAAATCAACGAAGGTTTCGATGCCATGAAGTCGGGCAGTGTGGCTCGAAGCGTCATCGTCTTCTAGATCATCTTGTTCTGACGGGTCTGAATCCTGCTCCCAAACGAGGTCCTGTGTAAAAGGGCACATGTACGAGGTCGGTGCATGGGTTACCGTGACTGCCATGAAGAAGCTTCTGGTACTTATCGCAGCGCTCGCCTTGTTTGCGGTGGGCTGTAAGTCCGACACCACTATTGACGCGAGCGGCGTCGGCGCAGATGCCGACGCCGCAGCCGCGGTGCCAGACGAGGAGCCAACTTCGGCCCCTACCGAATCAGATCCCGGCGCTGCTAAGGCCATCCGGGCCGTGGCCCAAGCCGACAACTGGTGCGAAGCCGCTGCTGTCGTCGACGAAGGTGTCGAGGCACTCGACACGCTGTTCTTTGGCGACCCAGTGGTGCTTGAGCGGGGGCTCACCCAAGCGCTCGCAGTCATGACAGCGTCTGCACGGTTGGTTCCGAACGAAATCGCTGATGATCTCGATCAGACCATCGAGGGGTTCGGCGCACTGGTCACAGCCCTCGACGATGTGAACTGGACCTTCATTGATCTAGACCTCGGCATCATCGAGGAGCTTGGCGGCGCCATGGAAGTGGCCACGTACAACATCGAGGCGTACAACTTCACTGAGTGCGGCATCGGTCTTGATCCGGGTCTGCCTCCGGTGATCGCCGAGGACGGCACCACCGAGGGATCCGACGACCTCCCCGAGTTCGAAGGCACGATCCGTGATCAAGCAGTTCTTGGCTTGGTCGAAGCTGGATTCACTGAAGCCGAAGCGAACTGCCTGTTCGAGAATCTGGACTTCACCGATCCTGCAGTGTTGGAGGATGTCACTGCGTTGCTCGAAGTATTCACCGACTGCGGCATCTCGCTGGATCGGCTCGCACAGCTTGGCGGTGGCTGACCAGGTTTCTGCGACTCGGTGACTACGGCCTAGTCCGAACTGAACTCGCCAAAGACACGTTCGTTGTCGGCGCCGAGCGAGCGGTTCGCAACCAGGTCTGAGAGTTCGCTGTCGTGCCAACGGATTGGACTGGTGTGCAACGGGATGTCGCCGAGATCTGGGTGATTGATCCATTGGATGGCCCGCCGCTCGATCTGACGCTCATCATGCACGATCTCGTCAACCGTGCGTACTGCTGCGGCCGGAACGTGGGCCTTCTGCAGAATGTCGGCTGCCTCGAATTTCGGCAGCTGCGACGACCATGCCGTGACGATGGCATCGACCTCGACCATGTGTTCGGCTCGTCCGGTCTGGCCCCGAAGGCGTTCGTCGTCGAGGAGATCGTCGCGGTCGATCGCGGTGAGTAACGCCCGCCAGTGCCGGTTTGCAACACAGATGATGGCGAGGTGGCCGTCGGCGCATTCGTAGACGTTGTACGGCGCCATGCCGAGACCGGCATGGCGGTTGCCGTTGCGCATCGTGGTGCCGGTCTGCTGCCACTGGCTCAAGTGGGTGGCGAGTGTGAAGTACGCAGCGTCGGCCATGGCGACTTCGACGGACCGGCCCTGACCAGTTCGTTCGACTTCGAACAGCGCGGTAGTGATGGCCCCGAAGAGGTGGGTCCCGCCCAAGAAGTCGATGAACGCCGTGCCGGATTTGAGTGGCGGGTCGTGGTCGTGCCCGGTTGTGCTCATGGATCCGCTGTGAGCTTGTACCGTGAGATCCATGGCCGGGATCGTGGACTCGGTGGGTGAACCGTCGAGGTTGCGGACACCGAACCCGCACGCGTGTGCGTACACCAGTCGTGGGTTGACATCCGACAGGACGTCGTACCCAATTCCCAGTCGTTCAGGGACGCCGGGCGCGTAGTTCATGAGTACAACATCGGCCGTGCGCACAAGTTGTTTGAACTGAACGACACCCTCGGTTGATTTCAGGTCGAGCGTGATACATTCCTTGCCGCTGTTCAGCATCGCGAACGGCAAGGTCGGGCCCCGGCCCCGGGCGGATTCACCTTGCGGCGGTTCTACTTTGATCACTCGCGCGCCAGATTGGGCGAGTAGGAACCCGGCATACGGACCCTGATAAATTTGGCCGAGGTCAAGGACAACGACCCCATCGAGCGGAAGTGGGCGAGAAGACGACATCGCTGTCGAACCTAGACGGTTTGGGTGAATCCAAATAATGAACGTGCGCCAAGAGAACCTTGGGTGGGGTCAAAGGTCATGGCGTGAGTGTGAAGGGGAGCACAGAATGCCATGGGGTAGTGCTTGACACTGGAGGTACCTCAACAAAGGAGTGCGTCTGATGACCAACTGGCACCAGCCACCAGGCGGATCGCCGCCATCACGACCCAACAACCAGGGCTCCAACTCTCTAGGCCCCAACCAGGGAAAAGGCAAACGATTTGCAGTCGTTGGCCTTCTTCTAGTCGTTATTGCCGGACTTGCTGCTGCCGCTGGCCTATTTACGGCCAATCGAGACTCTGACACAGCGAGCGACGATGCGCTCAGCCGACGAGACAGCACCAATCTTTGCGGACAGCTGGCATGCTGACTTGAGCTCCCAAGAGTTCCCGCCAGATGGCACATGCCTGTTTGCCAAGATCATCCCGCCCGTCGGTGGCGACACCCACTTTGCGAATCAGGCGGCAGCGTTGGCTGCCATGCCAGACGAACTGCGTGAACGAATCCAGGACCTGAAGGTCGTCCATTCGGCACAGATTCCCTATGCGTCCGACGGCGTGTACGGCGAGCCGGACAAGGACAACGAACGAGCCATGAAGATCGTGACCGACGAGAGCGCGTACTCAACCCAGCTACACCCGATGGTTCGTCCCCATCGTGAGACCGGCGAAGACACGTCGTACAGCACGATCAGGTTCATCATCGGCATCGATGGAATGGAGCAGGAGTCGGCCATGGAA
>DNHM01000532.1:3912-6868 GCA_003485885.1 Acidimicrobiaceae bacterium | reverse complement strand
GTCACGGCGCTCAAACCCGAGGATTGCGAAGTCAAGATTGGTTCGGCTGGGCTGCCGGCCATGCATTGCGAAGTACGGATTGTCGGTGAAGATGGCGAAGATATGCCGGTCGGCGAGAAGGGTGAACTGTGGGTTCGTGGACCCAACGTGACCCCTGGCTATTGGAATCGTCCCGAGGCCACAGCCGAAGCGATCACTGATGGGTGGCTGCATACCGGCGATGCCGCCCAGGAGGACGAAGACGGCTTCATCTACATCGTTGATCGGTGGAAGGACATGTACATCTCTGGCGGCGAGAACGTCTATCCCGCCGAAATTGAGAGCGTGATTTATCAACTTCCCCAGATCGGCGAAGTGTCGGTTATTGGCATTCCCGATGAGAAATGGGTCGAAGTCGGTCGAGCCATTGTTGTCCTCAAGGACGGCGAGACCATCGACGAAGCCATGATCATCAACCACTGCCGTGAACATCTTGCGCGATTCAAGGTGCCTCAATCAGTCGTCTTCATCGACGAGATCCCGCACAACGCAACCGGCAAGGTCCTCAAACGCGTACTACGCGAAAGCCACGGCGTCTAGCGATGCCGAAACCTCCTCGTTGCCGCTGGGGAACGAACCCCGGGCTCGCTCGGATCAATTCTGGTAGCCAGGCCCGGTGCTGATCACGTGCGAGCGGTGATGGGCGAGTCACGACCGGCAGGAACATTAAGGTCTATCGATGGATCTGTTTCTGCAGCGCGGCACCGTTGATCACGATGGCGAGACCATCTATTGGGAGTTGGCGACGACTGGTGACGACGACGACCGGCCAGTCGTTGTGCTCTCACATGGAGCTGGTGGAACCCATGCCGTCTGGTACCACCAAGTGCCCGCACTGGGCCAACACTTCCGAGTGCTCACCTGGGACAGCAGAGGTTTCGGACTGTCGACGAATCGAAGGAACGCACCGAGTGCGCCGGCCGCAGGAGCCGACTTGGCTGCGGTCATGGACGAACTTGGCATCGACGCGGCGCACCTGGTTGGGCAGTCGATGGGCGGCTGGCACACGTCGGCGTTCGTGCAACAGCACCCAACACGAGTGTCATCGATCGTGTACGCCGACACCGTCGGCGGGCTCTGGACGCCGTCACTCCAACACGCCTTCGCTGAGTTCATGAAGGGTGGAGGACTAGGACGCCCGGGCCCGCAGGCCATTGGTTCACATCCGGCGTTGTGGCCTGGAACCGTCAAGCGGGATCCGGCTCACGCATTCCTCTACGAGGCGCTTGGTTCGTTTCACACCCCGCCGATGGACAAGATCGGCACCACGATTGAATGGGCAATCGACCACGCTGACATTGATGCCCTGGGTATACCCGTGTTGTTCATCGCCGGTGAACATGATTCCTTGTTCCCACCGGCGCTACTCGCGGAGTCGTGCGCCATGTTGGCGAATAGCCGCTACGTGGAGATCGCCGATGCCGGCCACAGCCCGTACTTCGAACAGCCAGTTGCGTGGAACGACGCCGTCACGGACTTCCTACAAACCGTCTGACGACGCTCACGCGGCATGACCCTACGAACGGGATCCATCGCTCTCGTTGAGGAGCCGCAATTACTAAAGATGCCGACGGTAGTAGTCGGTGTTTGTTGCCCGGCTAGCGTCGCATTCACGCAGCCAAATGGGGGTTTGTCATGCGATTTGGGATTTTCTACGAACATCAATTGCCGAAGCCGTGGAAAGATGGCGACGAGGAGCAGATGCTCAATGACGCGATCGATCAGGTCGTATTAGCCGACCAGCTCGGTATCGATAACGTCTGGGCAGTTGAGCATCACTTCCTCGAGGAGTACTCGCACTCGTCGGCGCCCGAGGTGTTCCTCGCGGCATGTGCTGCCCGCACCGAACGCATCCGTATCGGCCATGGCATCAAACACACACCAGCCAATTACAACCACCCAGCTCGGGTCGCAGAAGAGGTCGCAACACTCGACCTGATCTCACGAGGCAGGGTCGAGTTCGGTATCGGCGAAGGCGCCACTCGAATGGAACTTGGCGGTTTCGACATCCCCGCCAGGGAGAAACGGGCGATGAGCATCGAGGCCGGCGAGCAAATCGCCAACATGATGACGATGACGCCGTATCCCGGTTTCGATGGCGAGTCCTTCTCGTTTCCTTGTCGCAATGTGATCCCTAAACCAAGTCAGAAGCCACATCCACCTATGTGGATCGCATGCACCAACCGATCAACCATCGAACTGGCGGCTCGACTCGGCATCGGAGCGCTGGCGTTTACGTTCGTTGACCCCACCGAGGCCGCGCACTGGGTCAAGACCTACTACGACATCATCAAGAGCGACGAGTGTGTACCGCTGGGCCACACCGTGAACGCCAACATCGCACTCGTCACTGGCTTCTCACTGAACAACGATCGAGCCGAAGCCATCCGCCGAGGCCGCGAGGGGTTTGAGTTCTTCCAATACGCCATCAGTGCCATGGTCACCAAAGACAGCGTGCCTGGCCGCACCAACCTGTGGCAGGAGTTCCAGGACAAACGAGGCCCCGACGCAACCGAAACATTCGTGGCCAAGGCCATGGACAAAGGCGACGACTACGCGTCAGCCATCGGCACACCGGCCGACGCAAGCCGGTACATCCGCGAACTCGAAGCCGTTGGTGTCGACCAACTGATCTTCATTCAGCAGGCTGGCCGCAATCCTCACGCCGACATCTGCGAAGCCCTTGAGTTGTTCGCTGCCGAGGTCATGCCCGAGTTCAAGCAGGGCGAAGACGAACGAGTCGCCGCTAAAGAAGCCGAACTCGCGCCCTACATCGAAGCTGCACTCGCCCGCAAACAATGGATGCAGCCGCTCGCCGACGACGACATCCCGCTCATCCGAGCATCTGTCAAGAAGGCCCAGGTACCCGGCTCCAGCCGTCAAAGTATCTAGGTCTGGGCATCAAGATCTGGACATC
>DNHM01000532.1:0-3899 GCA_003485885.1 Acidimicrobiaceae bacterium | reverse complement strand
ATCAAGGTCTCGACATCAAGGTCTGGGTATCTAGCTCTGGGCCTAACGGCCGTGCAGAGAACGGACTTTGTCGCCGATCATGCGACCAGTCATCGAGATGCCATCCATGTGGTCGATCTCGTGCTCCAGCAGCTCGGAAAGTGCAGCCGACAGATCTCGCTACTGTTCGCTGTCTCCGTCGATGGTCGCGCACTGCACCGAGATCTGTGAGGTGAGTTCGACCAGCACCAGCTTGTCTGGCACCGACAAACAGTCGTCTCACACCTATTGGGTCGTCTCGTTGCGGCAGGCTCGGAACGGTCGATGGAGACACGGTGCGGTGGGTCCTCGAAGCGCTCTGTGGAGTCGGCCAGAGTGCGCCCGATCGTACCTTTGGAATTCTGGATGTCAGGGTGCAGTCACCGGTCTCGTCAGCTTTCTCGTGTACTTTCGTCGATGAGTGTTTCGTCATCGATCAACATGGCGATCGTGTCAGCGGGAAGGCCGACTTCTTCCATGACCTGGCGCGTGTGAGCACCGAATTTCGGGCTGGTATCTCGAACCTCGGCGCGAGACTTTTCCATCTGGAACGGCATGGCACTGGTCACGTAGCGACCAATATCAGGGTGATTCAGCTCGACCACATAGTCGTTGGCTATCACTTGCGGGTCGACCACCGCTTCGTGCGGCATGTTGTAGGGGCCGCTTGGATACCCAGCCAGCTTCAAGTCGGCGAGCCACTCGGCCGATGTTCGGGATGCGAAACGGTCTTCCATCGCCTGCACCGTCGCCTGGAATTCTGGAGCGTTTGCATCTTTCGTCGGTGGCGGGTCGATGCCAGTCGCTTTATGTAACTTGGCGAACAGTCCTGGCGACATTCCGGCGACCGAGATCAAACCATCCGATGTCTGATAGTGGCGGAAATACAACCGGAACGCCCCGGCCGCGGGAATGACCCGCTGCTCATAGTGCGTTCGCTGGTCATCGAAACTCGACCCGGCGAGGCGGAGCGCTGCGAGTTCTTCGTCGAGCTCTCCGATTGAGTCGGCTTGACGCTCAAAGGAAACTGACGTTGGTGTTGCCAGACTCATTGCGGTGCCGAGCAGCGAGGTATCAATTCGTTGGCCTTCGCCAGTCTGATCACGGTGTCGCAAGGCGGCCATCACAGCAAAGGATGCGACGAAACCGGTTCCGAAGTCGTTGACTGCAGGACGCGTCGGCTGTGGGGCCATGCCCATACCACCAGACCGGTTCATCATCCAGCCAAGCCCGCTTCGACCTTGCACTAACACGTCGTATCCGCCTTGATCGGCGTCGGGGCCATCAGGGCCAAGCGAGGTGTGCGTTAGATGAATCAGAGAAGGATTGATCGCTCGGGCGTGGTCCCAGTCGATGCCGTATCTGACAAGGTCAGGCGGTTTGAACGCCACCAACGCCACCTCGGCCCAAGCAAAGAGTGCGTCGATGACCGCGTGCGAATTCGGCTTCGTGAGATCAACGACGATGCTGCGCTTGCCAGGGTTGATCATCGCAAACGCCATGCTCTCACGATCGGTGACCGGTGCGATCATTCGCATTGCATCGCCTGCGGGCGGTTCGACCTTGATCACGTCGGCACCGAGCCCGGCGAGCAACCGACCGCAGTGTGGGATCGCTGCATTCTGCGCAAACTCGACGATTCGTACGCCGTCAAGCACACCTGGTTGAGTAGTACTCATGCGCTGAGATCTTGCTCGGGACCCCAAACTTCGAGGTGGCCGGCACGCTCGACCCGTCGAAGGGTCCGTAGGCCGAGGATGACTGCTGCTCCCCCGGCTTGGAACACGTCGCCGACTCGCTGCTGCTCAGCCGCGCTGGCCTGGCCTAGATCATCGTGGAGGCGCTGCATGAGCCAGAAGCGATACGGCATAACGCTGGTCTCAATTTGTTGACCGCGCCATTCGAATTGCGCCAACCCACCACCTGCGAGCCCGCGTTCCTTCGTCAGCCCGCGAGCCGCTGGATCGTCGAGCCCGTTTGTGCCCGGTTCAATCTCGGGGTGCTCCCCGAGCCAGCGATTCGCAACCTCGACATGAGCAGCCAACTCCCCCAGGTACTCCTCGCCGACGTATCGCATCATCGCCAATAAGGTCTCGGGGATAGCGCCGTCATCAATCAGTTCGGCCGAAACATCGTCACCGTATTCGTGCAGGTATGGCTCACGTGTCGTCATGCGTTCGACCCAGCGCCCAACCCGAGGCGCACGCTGCTTGATCAGCATTGCGGGTGCCGGGTCTCGATACAGGTGTGCCCACATTGCAGCGATCAGTCCAAAGTCACCAATGGTCGGGTGTCCACCCAACAGATAGGGGTGGTCGGCCAGATGTGCGCTGAACAGATCAAGCCATTCGACGAACGAATCTTCGATCGCGGGCGCTGTCTCGGGTGTGACGCCAAAGGCAACGGCTGCGTTGCGCATGCGACCACTGTTATGCAGGAATGTTGCCTTGGTTTCTTCGTCGGTGCGGTCAGGTTTCGGCGGAATGAGCAGGGCAAACTCTGCCGCCAGGAAGTCGAGGTTCTGCTCGTCGAAATTCCAGCGATAATGCATGGCTGGGCGCAGCAGTCCTTCGCCACCGAACAGCTCGAACAGATGGCTAATCGCCAGCAGAGCCGGCGATTCGGGGTAAACCGACCATGTGCGTAGCGCCTGACCCGGGCCCTTTTCGAAATGATCAATAATGTCAGCGCCGTCTTGGATGATCGTTCCGTCAGGCGTCTCGAGACACGGGATGATCCACCGCCCGACCTGAGGAACGACGTGGGTGAGATAGCGCTCGCTTCCTGGAGCAACTTCGACGAAGTCAATACCCTGGCGCCGCAAGTACGAACGCACCTTGCCGGTATAGAGAGAAGCGGGCGCGCCGTAGAGCGTGTAGAAAGTCATCACGTAAACATAACCTTCACACCTAGTGCGTATTGCACTGGCAGAAGTATCACACGTTAGAACATGCCTTGATTTTAGCGATCTGGAGGGTGAAGTCGCCGATGGTGACACGGCGACCATGCGGGGGTGCGGAGCGCGAGTAGTGGCCTAGAACCTCGCTGACGTGACCGTCGAAGTGAACATGTCCGACACACCTGTGGCTCTGCCACGAGGCGAGATCATCCTGGAATCTGCCCCTGAACGAGCGGTCGACGAACTCCCGGTGGGCGCTGCGATCTGGTTGCGGCCAAGCTGAGAATCAGGCTGCTGGGTTGCTGAAATTTTATGACTCGATGAGTGCCTGGTAACCAGCGGCATCGAGCAATGCGTATTCGCCTTCGTCGGTCTTCATCTTAAAAAGCCAACCCTCTCCATACGGGTCTTCGCCCAATGTCTCGGGCGAAGACTCAAGTGCATCATTGACCTCGAGGATCTCGCCATTCATGGGCGCGTAGATTTCGCTGACCGCCTTGGTCGACTCGATCTCGCCGCACGGAGTGCCAGCGGTGACGGTGTCGCCAACCGCAGGCAGCTCAACGAACACAATTTCGCCCAGTTCCTCGACCGCGAACGCGGTAATACCCACGGTCGTAACGTCACCGTGTGCCATCCACTCGTGTTCGGCGGTGTAGGACAGTTGCTCGGGAATTTCACTCATGGTTTCTCCTTGGAGTTCTTAGTGTGGCCTGCGATAGAAGGGCAACTCGACCACTGTGGCCGAAGTTTCCGTGCCCCGAATGTCAACCTCGACGGTCCCGCCGATGGTTGGGGTGTGGTCGAGTCGGGCAATGGCGATGTTCTGACCCAGTGTTGGGCTCGGCGCTCCGCTGGTGACGACGCCAACAACCCGACCATCTGAGCGAACCTCGTAACCGGTACGTGCCGGGCGTCGGCCGTCGATATGGAGTCCAACGAGGAAGTCGTGGGGTTCCTCGGCCGCAGCAGCGAGTGCGTC
>DNHM01000292.1:3342-15909 GCA_003485885.1 Acidimicrobiaceae bacterium | reverse complement strand
CCGCTGGACCTACTACTGCGACCAGTCCCAAGTCTGATCCGCCTTTGATTGCTGGCTTCGCGGCGCAAACTGCGTTCGGACGCAGTCTTCGCTCGTCGGTTGGGGCGTTCCGCTTCGCTTCACTTACACGCTCGTCCCTCGCTCTCACTTTTGAGGCGGTGCTGCTTTTGTCGGACCAAATCCGACGTAAACAAAAGGCCGTGTGTTGGTGATGGGGCAGATGTAGTTGCTGGGGCGCAAATGCAGAATTAGTGCGGTGCTTGCCGCTCGCAATGTTCGGCTAGTCGTTAGGGTCATTCTGTTGTGTTTCTGAAGACCCTTACTCTCAAAGGTTTCAAGTCGTTCGCTTCTTCGACGCGCCTCGATTTCGAGCCTGGCGTCACGGTTGTTGTTGGCCCGAACGGTAGTGGTAAGTCCAACGTGGTCGATGCGCTTGCGTGGGTGCCGGGCGCTCAACGTCCCAGCGCGGTGCGGTCGCAGAAGATGGACGATGTCATCTTTGCTGGCGCAGCCAAGATGAAGGCGCTCGGACGAGCCGAAGTGTCGATCACGCTCGACAACACCGCCCGGCTCATGCCGATCGAATTCGAAGAAGTCACGATCACCCGTCGTCTCTTTCGCACTGGTGACAGCGAGTATGAAATAAACGGTGTGCCCTGTCGGCTTCTCGACATCCAGGATCTGCTGAGCGATAGCGGTGTTGGTCGCCAGCAGCACGTCATCATTTCTCAGGGCCAGATCGACGCCGTTCTTAACGCTCGCCCTGAAGATCGCCGCTCGATCATCGAAGAAGCAGCTGGCGTGCTCAAATATCGTCGTCGCAAAGAGAAGAGCGAACGTCGGCTTGAGTCGACTGAAGCGAACCTGACCAGGCTGCAGGATCTGCTTCGCGAAGTCCGTCGACAGCTCAAGCCTCTGGAGCGACAGGCCGACGCCGCTCGCCGCCACGGCGATCTCATCGGCGAGCTCACCACGCTTCGGGTCCACTTGGTGGGCCGCGAGATCTTCGACCTTCGGACCAGACTCGAAGGTTCGACCGAAGAACAAAAGAAGTTCGTAACCAAGCAGAAAGAACTGACCGAGAAGCTGGCTCAACTTGACCAGCAAGTCTCGACCGGCGAAGCACAGCTGGCTACCGCTGGCGCAAACGACATCGGCGATGTCTTGTCTCGATGTGAATCACTCCGCGAACGGCTCCGAGGCGTCGACGCGGTGCTCGCCGAGCGTATTCGCAGCATCGATAGTGATCGTCAGGCAACCGTCGACGGTGCCGTGATCTCCGCACTCGAAGCTGACCGGGAACAGATCCAACGCGACCTCGCCGACGTCGACGCTCGCGAAGCATTGCTGAACGATGAGATTGCCCGAGTTGCTCAGGCCGAAGCAGAACTCGAAGCGAAACGTGCTGACTTCGACCAGAGCTGGAGCGACGGCATCGAGAATGTCGCCGATGACATCGCCAACGTGCGGGGTGAACTCCAAGCACACATTCGCAACCGCCAGGTGCTCGAAGCCGAGCGCAGCCGGTTGTCGGCCAAACATGAAGAACTTCAGACCTCGATGGGGGCCACCGGCCCCGAGGCCGATGAGATTCGCAAGAAGCTGTCGCAGATCGAAGCCCGCGAAGCTGACCTGGTAGCCCGACTCGAATTAGCCGAAACGACCAGGCTCGAAGTCACCGAACGTCACGAAAAAGCTTCGACTGCACTTGAGTCCAGCCGTGAGTCACGGGCTACATGGAAAGCCCGAGTCGAGGCTCTCACCCTCGCACTCGACGAAATTCGCGCTCGCTCAGGCGCCGAGCTATTGAACGACATCGATGGCGTGCTCGGACCGCTGCTTGACCTCGTGGAAATCGACGAGGGATATGAAGCAGCGTTGGCTGCGGCCATCGGCGATGCCAAAGATGCAGTCGTCGTACGCGACGCCACCGTTGCCGGAATTGCCGCTCGGGCCCTGACCGAGGCTGATGCTGGAGGTGTACTGCTGCCGCTCACTGGCCGGGCAGGCGCACCCAAGTCGAGTCGCTCACTGCGCAATCACGTTCGGGGTCGCAGCGCAGACATCGACACACTTCTCGACGCTGCGATTGCGCACATCGATGTTGTTACCGACTGGGAGCAGGCAGTTTCGCTGGCCCTCAGCGATGGCGACACCCATGTTGTCACCACCGACGGCGCATCCTTCTCGGCCGATGGCTGGCGAGTCGGCGCCGAGCGCCTCGCTGCTACTGGCGCCGCGCTCGACGAAGCCACGATCGAAGCAGAAAAGGCCGAAGCGGTTGTCGTCTTGGAGACGACGACTCTCGACGCCGTCACCGCTGAACGCAAAGACGCACTCGCTGCCGAGAAGGCCGTGCAAGGCGAACTGAACACCTGCGACGATGATCTGATGCGAGCAGGCGAGCAGCTGTCTGCGCTGCAGCGCAACAACAGCAAGGCAGAGAACGAGTTCGAGTCGGTCGCTACCCGGTTGACCGAGATTGATGCCCGTCTTGTTGCCGACGACGAACGCACCGAGGCCCTGAACAGCCACATCACCAAACTCGAAGCCGACGAAGAAGTTCAGAACGAACAGCTTCAGCTGATGGAGACCGACCGGGGCATGCTCGACGAGCAAAACAAGCTCGTGGGCGGCATGCGCAACGACATCTCGGTGCGTACCAAGGCGATCAGCGATCGCCGGAAGTTCCTGGTCGAGCGTCTCACCGACGTCGAAGCGCGTCTTGGTCGCCACAGTGCCGAAACGCATGAGGCACCCGAAGAACGGCTCGCTATTGCGAACGATCTGCGGGTGAACCTCTCGGGCCGCGAAGCCGAGCTCGACACCTGGATCGACTCGCTGCGTACCCAACGCCAGCGCCAGTCCAACGAGGTCCGCGACATCGCAGCCGGGCTCGAGTCGGCCCGTCGAGACCGGTCCACAACCGACGCAGGCCTCCGCGACCTGCGTGAGCGCCAGTCCACTCGCCAAATCGAAGAAGCCGAGATCAACGTGCGCCTCGAAGGCGCAATCGAGACGCTTCGGCGTGATCTCGATGTCGAGATCGGCGATGCAATCCGAACCGAAGCGCCGCCATTGCCCGAGGGTATGACGGCCGCTGCTCGCACCAGCGAACTCGAGCGCGAGCTTCGCATCATGGGTCCAATCAACCCGCTTGCGCTCGAAGAATATGTGACCCTCAGCGAGCGGCACGAGTTCCTGCAAAGCCAACTCGACGACGTCAAAGAATCGCGCAAGGAACTGGGCAAGGTCATCCGAGCGATCGATCAAGAAATCGTCCAGGTATTCACGTCGGCGTTCGCCGATGTGGCCTCCAACTTCGAGCTGCTGTTCGGCACCTTGTTCCCGGGCGGCGCCGGCCGACTCAAGTTGACGACACCCGACGACATCTTGAACACGGGTATCGAAGTCGAGGCTCGCCCTGGCGGCAAGAACGTGCGCAAGCTCTCGCTGCTCAGCGGTGGCGAGCGCTCACTGACGGCGCTGGCTTTCCTGTTTGGCGTATTCCGCAGCCGCCCGTCGCCGTTCTATGTGATGGACGAGGTCGAGGCAGCACTCGATGATGTGAACCTGCATCGTTTCCTGGATCTCGTCGCCGAGTTTCGCAGCGAAGCACAGTTGATCATCGTGAGCCACCAAAAGCGCACCATGGAAGCTGCTGACTGCCTCTATGGCGTCAGCATGAAGCCAGGCGAGAGCTCCCGCGTTGTCAGCGAGCGGCCGGGTGCCGACATGTCCGAATATGTGACCGAAGCGCCCCCATCCGAAGAAACCGTTGCCGTAGCCATCTGACACACTTGCCAGGTGACCACAGAGCAAAACCATGGCCGACGGATCTTCATCACTGGCGTCGGGCGTGGCTTGGGCCTCGCTCTCGCGCAGCGTTTCGCTGCCGTTGGCAACACAGTCTTTGGATCAGCACGGGGCGTTACGCCTGACATCGGTCTTACAGGCCGCGTCACTATGGATCTTGCCGATGAGCAGAGCATCATCGCGGCAGCGAACAAGCTGGCTGAGCAGACTGATTCACTCGATCTGCTGATCAATTGTGCTGGTGTCGATGCGCGGGCCTTCGGGGCCAGCGAGCATGTCCGAGGGATCTTCGACCTCGATGCAGCAACCTTCAACGCTGTGCTCAATGTAAACGCGACTGGCCCGATGGTGCTCACATCGGCGGTACTGCCGCTGCTCCGGCGGGGCAGTGATGCCATGGTCGTGAACGTCAGCTCGCAGCTCGGCTCCATGCAGGTGGCAGCGCGGAATGGGCGCGACGCCGCGTATTGCGTTTCAAAAGCCGCACTGAACATGGTCAGTGTCAAGTCTGCGGCGGCGCTGGCCCCCGAAGGCATCGGGGTGGTGATGCTGCACCCCGGCTGGGTCCAGACCGACATGGGAGGCGAGAACGCTCCGCTCACCGTGGATCAGTCAGCCGACGCAATTGTGGCGTCGATCGACAATCTGTCTCTTGCCGATACGGGTCGGTTCATTCGTTGGGACGGCTATGACCACCCGTGGTAGCTGTGGTTAGGGCAGCGCCGTTCGCTCTCTTCGGAAAGATTGCAGTCTCGGTATTCTGTGGTCTGTGGTTGTTTTCGGACTGTGCCCGATCCAAACCGGAGCCTGGCTCGCCTATGCCCGCGGTATCTGGACGACCAAAGACAGCTGCGTTGATGTCACGGTCACCTCGAAAGACCGAAGAACCACGCTTTGGAACGCAGGCGCCGTGCTGACAGCAAAGCCTGGCGTGTCAGCGACCTCGCCCGTGCGAGATCTCAGCGAGACGGTACCCGGTTGGTGAGCATCCACTCGGTGCCAAAGTCGACGATGTCGCGGCTGCGCATGAGTCGACCGACGCCAACACCAATTGGTCCTTGGCGCTCGTTCCCCGTAGCAGCGAATGCTTCACCGAGCGTGGCGAAGTCTTCGTCGTTGTCATCGAGGTGCTTGAGTTCGACCCAGCGGCGCTCGCCGTCGATCAAGATCGGAGCTGCGTCGGTCACCGTGGCGGGCAATCCCGATCGGGCCTCGCTGAGATGCAGTGAGGTGTTGTTGCCGTGGTCGACGCCGAGTAGCAGGATGTGGCCGTTGAGGTCGTAGAGCTTCCCTTGAGGTGAGGTAGCCCCGAGTCGATCTTCGAGGTCATGATCGTTCAGTAGCGCTTTCGTATTCGGGCCGATTGCGGCAGCCGAAACGGTTGGATGGTTGCTGCGGCACACTCCGGGAAGGCATCGGAAGCACTCAACAACGGCGCCCATACTGCGGGTGGGGGTAAGGGCAGGGTCGAACGCCGGCATCTCGTCGCGAATGGTCTGCCACCAGGTCTCGGGTACTGGCGGGTTTTGCCATTTCGATGGATCAGAGAGCGCGCCCGAGTGGGTGGGCATCATGATCGTGCCGCCAGGGCCAACTGTTTCGTGGAGAGCGGCAACGACGGTTTGAGCTCCACCCAAAACAAAACCCAACCGGGAGAGCGATGAGTGGACCATCACCGTCATGCCATCGTCGAGACCGAGCGCCCGAAGCTCATCCACGAGCGATGTCACGGTGGCCGGTTTCGATGCGCTGGCTATGGCGTCGGCTTCGGTCACATGGCTACTCGACCGCTGCGGCGAGCCGTTCGAGTGTGGCTTCCATGCCGGCCCGATTGTGGGCTGCGCGATCGGCGACCCCAGAGATCATGGTGCTGCGCTTGTGTGAAGATTCTGGGCGAAGATCCTGCCAGTACTCAGTGACGCGACAGCCTTCGTCGGTCGCGTCGATGGCGTAACCCCACTTGGCGAATACGGAGTCACGAGCGATGCAATCGAAGAAGAAGCGCTCGTTGTCGACCAGTTCGACGATCGTGGCAGGGACCGTCCATTCTTTGTCACCGTTGCGGTTGTGGCCGGTGAATATGGCACCAACGGCTGGCTCGGAGAAACCTTCGTTCCACTCGGCCCGCACACACTCGGGGCTCCATTCGCCCATACGGGTGATGTCAGTGATGGCAGCAAATACGTCGGCCGGGGACGCAGCGATGTCACGGGACACTTCAAGATCAGGAGTCATGTGTCAATCCTAGATCCCGGTGGACGAAACAACCGAAGATAAACAAGACTGGGGTGATACCTGAAGGACCAAGACGCAAACCCTGACCCACACACGTGCTCACTGATCTGCCCACCGAACGAGTCCAGGTCGTTGCTCGTGTTTTCGAATGGCGAGAACCGATGGACGCGATACATCAGGCATGCGTGATCACCTCGACTTGGTCGACCCGATGATGACCTTCTCCGTCGTGCCCGGTTGCGAGCGCTCGAAGCGGACACATCGGTCAACGCACTTCTTCGTTCGTACCTTGAATCATTTGTAGGCGACGAAAGCATGGCTAAGCGCCAAGCAATCGTTGCCAATGCCGATCGCGTGGTGACCACGGTGGGACCGCGCACGTGGTCACGCAAGGACCTGCACACCCACTAGGACGTCTGATTCTGAGTATGGGAGTTCGAGCTTTCGTCGACACCAACGTCTTCGTGCACCTCTACAGCAGCGACGATCCTGCCAAACGAGACGTGGCTCGCGACCTGTTGTCGCACGATGATATGGACCTGGTGTTAAGCGCTCAGGTGCTGAATGAGTTCTATGGAGCGGTCACCCGAAAGATCACGTCGCCGCTCTCACCTGGCGACGCCCGCGATGCGGTTGGATCCCTTGCTGAGCTGGAAGTGGTTCCGGTGACCCGAAACCTTGTGGTAGATGCCTTAGATGCCGGGCAGAGTTATCAGCTGAGTCGCTGGGATTCGCTCATCATCGAAGCCGCTTCACGGTCAGGATGCGAGATCCTCTTTACCGAGGGCCTGTCTTCGGGAGTGATTTTGCGTGGGGTGACTATCACGAACCCATTCCTAGGGCAGACGGTTGCTGAAGACGAGTGAAAGTGCAGCAGCGATCAGGATGAGAATCATGGCTCGGCCGGCGAACCAGCTGCCCACGCTTACCCGAGCTGCTTGGGTCGCTACGGCGGAACCAATGTCGGTATAAATTTCGGTGAGCTCGTCGGTCGTAGCCGCTTCGTAGAACTCGCCACCGGTGCCATCGGCGATCTCGGCTAAAGCATCTTCGTTCACCGGAACGGGGATTGGGCGGGGATCCTCGGGGATTTCGATCACACCACCGTCGGTGCCGAAAGCGATGGTCGACACGGTGATGCCAGCCAGGCGTGCTCTGTCTACAGCGGCAGCGTCAGGGCGGCCAACGGTGGTCTCGCCATCGCTCATCAGCACGATGCGGGCTGGGGGTACGTCGCCCTCGAACTCGGTAATGAACGTTTCGAGTGAGTCAATACTGGCGAAGATGGCTTCACCAATAGCGGTGGCCTCGCCAAGATCCAGGCCCTGGATCGCAGACCGGACTGCGGCCCGGTTGGTGGTTGGCGGCACTCGTACGGTCGCGATGCCGTTGAAGCTCACGAGCCCGATATTGATTTCTTCGGGGACCTCTTCGAGGAATGTGGTGGCGGCTTCTTTAGCTCCGTCGATTCGGCTGGGCACGACATCTTCGGCTTGCATCGAAAGACTGGTATCGATCGCCAACATGATGGTCGCTCGTTCACTGGGAACCTGGCTCACAGCCGCTGGTTCGGCGTACGCCATGATCATGCCCGCCAATCCAAGTAGCAGGAAGAACGCGGGGATATGACGACGCCAGTTCGGGCGTTGCGGTGCAATTTTGTCGAGCAGGCTGACATTCGTGAACCGCACAGCAGCTCCACGACGGATGAATTGCATGACGACATAGGCAATGAACAGGCCTGCGATAGCCAGCAGCCACCACAGGCGGCCGGGCAGTAGGAACTCAAGATTGTTAGGGATGTCGAACTTCGATGACCAAAGGCCGGTGTCGCCGCCGTCACTCATGTGGGTCCTTTCTGAGTGGCAACGAAACGGACCACGTCGAGAAGCCAGTCACGGTCCGTGGACAGCTGGAGGTGATTGGTGCGCGAGTCGCGGAACGTCTGCGCAATGTCTGCGCGTTGTGCAAGGGCTGCCTCGGCATAACGCTCGCGGACTTTGCGCCGTTGTGTATGGATCTCGCGTCGTTGGCCAGTTTCAGGATCGACAACGGCGAGTGTGCCCACGTTGGGGAGTTCCATTTCTCGAGGGTCGACGATCTCGACGGCGACTACCTGGTTGTGCAGTGACACCACCTTGAGTCGACTGCGCCAGTCACTGTCGTCGATGAAGTCACTGATAACTGCTCGCATACCATGACGCCGATGGGGGCCATGAAGACGAGCGATCCCGTCGGACAACGTGGTAGTCGCACTGTCGGCACGAGGTGCGGTCAGCACCTGTTCGACGATGTGCATCACATGGGCCCGACCCTGCTTGGCAGGAACGCTCTCAACACCGTCGGGTCGAATGAGTTCAGCCCCAAAACGGTTGCCCACACGCAGCGTGAGGAGCCCAATCGCTGCGGTGGCTGCTGCTGCCAGGTCGCGCTTCTCGCTGTCGGCGGTGCCGAAGTCCAGGCTTGGTGTCAGATCGATAGCCACCGCGGTCTCGAGTTCGCGGTCAGCAATCGTCTGGCGGATGTAGGTCTCTCTCATCCGTGCTGAGACGTTCCAATCGATACGGCGTACGTCGTCGCCGGGGGAGTAACGACGGGTCTCGCCTGGTTCGGACCCATGACCGGGAACGAGGCCGCGGTAGTCGCCTTGAAGTAGGCCGTCGAGACGCATGTTGATGTCGAGTTCGAGTCGACGCAGCACGCTGGACACAGCCTCGCGGCGGTCGAGGTACGGGTGTGCTTGTGTCTCGGCGTCGGTCGCCTGGCGTCGGAACATGGGTGTGGCTAACCCGCTGCGCTTGATCCGTAGGTCGGTTCCTGGCTTGGAGCGACCCGGGGTGCGGGCACAGTTGCCAGGATTCCTGCAACCACATGGTCTGCGGTGATGTCGCGGGCGAGTGCTTCGTAGGACAGCACCAGGCGGTGGCGCATGACTTCAGGAGCAACGTCGAAGATGTCCTGCGGCAACACGTAGTTACGGTTGCGGATTACCGCGAGGGCACGAGCGGCCGCCACCAAACCAAGGCTGGCTCGTGGACTGGCCCCATACGAGATCATCGGTGCCAGGTCGCCAAGTCCGTACGCGCTGGGGTCTCGGGTCGCAAGGGTGAGGCTCACCGCATAGTCCACCACGTTGCGATCGACGTACACATTGCGGGCGTGTTCTTGCAGCACCAACAGGTCGTCGAGGTCGAGAACCTGATTGGCGACTGGTGGGCGCACGCCCATGCGCTGCACGATCTCGACCTCTTCGGCAGGGGTGGGGTAATCGATCACGATCTTCATCAGGAAACGATCGCGTTGGGCCTCCGGAAGTGGATAGACGCCCTCGGACTCGATCGGGTTCTGGGTGGCCAGCACCAGGAATGGTCGGGGCAGCTTGAACGTCTCGCCACCGATGCTGATCTGACGCTCGGCCATGGCCTCGAGTAGGGCTGACTGGACCTTGGCCGGGGCGCGGTTGATCTCGTCGGCGAGGACCATGTTGGCGACGATCGGACCAAGCTCGATGTCGAAGGTCTCGGTTGAAGCTCGCCAAATTCGAGTTCCCACGATGTCGGCTGGCAGCATGTCAGGCGTGAACTGAAGCCGAACGAACGAGCCGCCAACGACCTTGGAAAGGGTCTCGACACTCAATGTCTTGGCGATGCCAGGCACGCCTTCGAGCAGGCAATGACCCTCGGCGATCAGACACACCAAGATGCGTTCGAGCATGCGTCCTTGGCCCACCACCACTCGTTTGACCTCAAACAGAGCGGACTCAAGCGGCGTAGAAGGCGCCGATTGCGGGACTACAGCGACCGGAGTCGCAGGTGATTGCGTGCGCTCAACGGGAGGCGGAGGCTGGGGCAACGCTGATGGCGGAGGTGGTGGCGGAGTCGAAGGTTTTGCGGCCGCAGGGGGCGCTGGTGCGGTTGACAGCTTGGCATCGCTGCTAGGTGCTGCTGGTGGGGGGATAGCTGCCGCTGCGGCTGGCGGGCTCGGCGGAGGTGTTGATGGTTTCGCCGGAATCTTGGCGGCTGGCGTTGACGCGTCGGTTGGGTCATTTGCCGGTGGTGGTGGAAGAGGTTCAGACGCCATGAGTTCCTTGGGTTGGGCGAAACGGGTGTGGCCCACCCCCATTCGCCGGTCGATCGACGGCCAATCGTAGAGCGCCGAACGGTACGAACGGTTTCGCCCCGCCATGCCCGAGGTAAAACGGATTGGTACCGTGGCAGCGATGCGCGTATTGGTAGTTGACGATGAAGTGGACTTGGCCGAGGCAATTGCCCGCGGCCTGCGGCGCGAGGGTTACGCCGTAGACCTTGCCCACGATGGTGAAGACGCACTTGAAAAGGCGCGACTGACGCCGTACGACTTGATCTGTCTCGACATCACCATGCCGAAGATGGACGGTCGCGCAGTGTGCCGCGCCATTCGGGCCGACCCAGTGCACGCCGAGCCGCCCCGTATCCTCATGTTGACTGCTCGCGACGAAATCCAAGACCGTGTCGGTGGCCTCGACGACGGTGCCGACGACTATCTCGTAAAACCGTTTGCCTTTCCCGAACTCACGGCTCGGGTCCGGACCCTCATGCGGCGCGACGCAGCGACGAGCGGTTCGATTCTGAAAGTTGGACCGGTCGTGCTCGACACTGCCGCCCACTCGGTCACGCGTTCAGGCGAACCGGTCAGCCTGACGTCTAAAGAGTTCGCGCTCCTTCGGTACTTTATGGGTCAGCCCGGCGTCGTGATATCGCAGGAGGCGCTGCTCGAACACGTCTGGGACGAGAACGCCGATCCGTTTACCAATACTGTCCGGGTCACCGTTGGCACCCTGCGGCGCAAACTCACGGTCGAGGGCGAAGATCCTCCGATCGAGACGGTCATTGGTGCCGGCTACAGGCTTCTGGATCTGCCTGTCGAGTGATACCCAACCACGTGAAGCCGTCCGAATTGAAACCAGCGCCGCCACCGGGAAGTCCCCGAGCCGTTAACGCTGCCTCATCGCGCCTGCCAACCGTTATGCAGTCCGTGCGTTTCCGGCTCACCTTGTTGTATTCACTGATGCTCTTCGGTGTGGCATCGATCCTGATGGGCGGCATGTACTGGAGTTTGTCGAACAGCCTGACCAACCAGATCGTGGCCGCCGAGATGGCGAGCGCAAGCAGCGGCCCGACTTTCGATATCGAACAAGAGCGTTACGACATCCGAGAGACGCTCGAGCTCCAGGTCGACGCGCAAACGCTCGACACATTACGGCGCTACTCATTCGTTGGACTGGGAGCGATCTTCTTCGTCAGTTTTGGCGTGGGCTGGTTCACGGCGGGCCGCGTGCTCATGCCGATCGGACGGATCACCAGGGTTGCGCGAGACATTCAAGCGACCGATCTCAGTCGGCGAATTGGATTGTTGGGGCCCAACGATGATCTGAAGCAACTGGCTGACACCTTCGATGCCATGCTCGACCGTCTGCAACGGGCCTTCGACAATCAGCAGCGGCTCATTCACGACACGTCACACGAGCTGCGGAACCCACTGGCCGTCATGCGAACGAACCTCGATGTGACGCTGAGCGATCCCGACGCCGATCTCGAGCAGTACAAACACACAACCGAAGTCGTGCGCAGGTCTAGTGAGCGCATGTCGAAACTCGTCGATGATCTGTTGGCCTATGCCCGCCACGAGGCAGCGGCTCGGGTCGAGACCACGATCGATCTAAGCCAGCTTGTACTTATGCTCGTCGATGAATTTGAGACAGCTGCGGCCCAGGAGAGCCTGGCGCTTGATATCGACGTCGAAGCTGATCTGTATGTGCGCGGTCACGCCCGATCGCTTGAACAAGCGATCGCCAACCTTCTGGCCAACGCGGTGCGTTTTGCGCCAACGGGAACAGCGATTTCGATCGGGGCTGGTCAAGAGGCCGGTTGGGTGTGGTTGACGGTTTCGGATCAGGGTCCAGGCGTGGCAGAGGATGAGCGTGAGCGAGTGTTCCAGCGATATGTCCGCCTCGGCGAAGGCGAAGCCGGGCGACCTCATCTCGCTGGTGGCCAGGGATCCGGCCTGGGACTCGCGATTGTGCGGGAGATCGTCCAGGCACATCGGGGCGACATCTCGATAATTGATACACCTGTGGGCGCCACCTTTGCCATATGGCTGCCAGAACACCACGATGTCGAGGTGGCTGGCGAGTTCCGTCGGCGTCGTCCTAAACGCAAGGGCGCACCTACGCCGGTTGGCTGAGTTCACGGCGAGATACAGGAGCGGTGCTGTTGGAAGGGAATAGGGGAGTTTCCTGGATGGTTCGACAAGTGCATCCAAGAACGGCATCGCCGACGAATCCTTAACAGAACTTTCGTTTTGCCTTACAGGCCCTTTCGCCCGCAACCCATAAGTTGACATCCGTGGAACAACCACCAACTCCCTCATCAACGGGCTCCGAACCCGACCTGCCGAAACCGCCAATCTGGGACCGGCCAGCGCCTGCTCATCCCAAGCAGACGCCGATCGTCCCTGACATCACCCAAAATGTGCCGT
>DNHM01000292.1:0-3304 GCA_003485885.1 Acidimicrobiaceae bacterium | reverse complement strand
CGCCACAAGCGCATGTTGCGCCGCCGCAGCCTGCGGCGACCGTCCCACTTGCCGCTCGGCCAGGACCTTCGTTTGCCGACCGCAGTTTCATGACTGCACCAGCGCCTGGGTCAGGCATGTCAGACAAACCACTCTGGCCGACTGAACCACCCACTGTTGGTCGCCCGACCGCTCCTACACCGCCACAGGCTGCGAAACCACGGCGCCGGTTGAGTCTCGTCGCGCTGGCTCTCTTGTTGGCTGCGGCCGTAGCAGGTGGCGGGTTTTTCTTTGGGCGTTCGGTCGCGTCTTCGGAGTCGGTGTCCACTCCCATAGCGGCGGCTCTNNACAACTGCACAACCCACTACGGCTCCTGAACCCACCACGCCCCCGGCGACAGCAGCGCCGGCGCCTACCCCGGCACCAGTGCTGCCGCCGGTGAACGAAGCTCCTTCGCCGGTACTCCCCGGCGAAGGAGCTGATGAACCGGTAGCAGCAGTTGCGCAAGCGGTGGCGCCGGCCGTGGTTCTTATCCAGAACGAACTGGGTCAGGGCTCTGGGATCATTTATGACGCCAGCGGATTGATCCTGACGAATGCCCATGTCGTTGGGCAATTCACCGAGGTGCAGGTCACCCTTGCATCAGGCGTGCGAGTGCCAGGCGAAGTGCTAGGTGCTGACCAACTCACCGACGTGGCCGTCGTCAAAATCGACACCAGCTTTGCGTTTGGTGTCGCAGTGTTGGCCCCCGAGATTTCGGTCGAGGTTGGACAACTCGCGGTCGCTATCGGCAGCCCGTTTGGCCTGCAACAGACCGTGACCTCGGGCATTGTGAGTGCCAAAGGTCGAGTCCTCGAGAGCCTCACCGACGACGGTCGACTATCAGTCGTCGCCATGATCCAGACCGACGCACCAATCAACCCCGGTAATTCCGGTGGTGCGCTCGCTGACCGCCAGGGCCGAGTGATTGGTATGAATACGTCGATTCGGACCGACGGATCGGGCGGCAACATCGGTGTGGGCTTCGCCGTGCCTTCCGATACTGCCAAACTTATTGCTGACCGGATCATTGCCGGCGAGCCGCTCGAACAAGGTTTCCTCGGAATCAATGGAACTACGCCGGTTATCGGTGAACCTGGTGTGGTTGTTGGTGTCGTCACGCCCGATAGTGGTGCTGATAATGCTGGCATTCTGTCGGATGATCTGATTGTTGGATTCAACGGCACCGAGATCAAGAGCATGAGCGACCTTGCTGCAGCGGTTCGTCTGCAACCGCCACAAGCCACGGTCACCGTCGAATTGGTTCGTAACGGCGAGAACCTTGTGGTCGACGTCACGCTCGGACTCCTGAACGAGCCGTAGCCCATAAGGTCAGTCCTCAACCGGTTGTCGTTGAGGGCCGTACGAATTGTGCGATCGCCCGGGGTGCTCACAATCGGGGCCTAGGCTGAGACGCTGTGAATGCTCTTGTACTGATCGTCATAATTGTTGCTGCGCTGGTTCTTGTCGGAGCGGGGCTGTTCTTCTTCCGCCGCCAGAACGTTGCGGTCGATACGCCACCGCTGCCATCGGTTGCCACCCCCGCTACGAAAGAGGTCGAGGCCAAGGCCGACAGCGATGTTCTGGTAGAGGACGCGCCCGATGCAGAACGAGTCGACGTCGACACGGCTCCGGTCGTCGACGAGCCAGAAGCAGAACCAGAACCTGAACCAGAACCTGAGCCAGAACCTGAACCAGAGCCAGAACCAATAGCGAAGGCCACCTTCCGCGATCGGCTCGCGGGGGTGCTTGGTGGCCTTCGTGGTCGTTCCATCGACGAAGATGCATGGGAAGAGCTCGAAGAAGCGTTGATCCTGGCCGATGTAGGCGTGCCGACCACCATGGCGATTCTTGATCGGGTCCGCGATCGGGCCAAGGAAGAAAAGGCCAAAAACTTCGACGATGCACTGGCGTTGCTGCGTAACGAGATGGAAATTGAACTCGGTGACACCGATATCACCCTGGCCGTCGAAGGCGAGCCTGCAATCTGGATGTTCGTTGGTGTAAACGGTGTTGGTAAGACGACAACCATTGGCAAGTTGGCGAAACGCGAAGCTGATGCCGGCCGCACGCTCGTTCTTGCCGCAGGTGACACCTTCCGTGCCGCTGCTGCTGAGCAGCTTGAGACCTGGGCCGAACGCAGCGATGCTGGATTCGTGCGTGGGGCCGAAGGCGCCGATCCCGGATCGGTTGTTTTCGATGCAGTCGAACATGCTGCAGCTATCAACGCTGATCTAGTGCTGGCAGACACCGCCGGCCGCTTGCACAACAAGACGAACCTGATGGAAGAACTCCGTAAGGTCCGCCGGGTCGCCGAAAAGGCCAAAGGTCAAGTCTCTGAGGTACTGCTGGTCATCGATGCGACAACCGGCCAGAACGGTCTGGTGCAGGCCAAACAGTTCACCGAAGCTGTCGAAGTCACTGGCATCGTGCTCACGAAACTCGACGGATCCGCCAAGGGCGGCATCGTTCTCGCAATTCAGAAGGAACTCGGTATCCCGGTCAAACTTGTTGGCTTGGGCGAAGGCATCGACGATCTGGTTGAATTTGATGCGCACGAATTCGTCGATGCGCTGTTCGCCTAGGAGAGACAACATGGCTGCTACTAACGACTGGCTTGGCGGATACACGCTCCAGGAGCTTCTTGGTGCTGCACCGGTGACCAAGTCGCCGAAGCAGATAAAGAAGGACAACAAGGCTGCGCAGAAGGCGGTTGGCAAACGCGGCGTTGTGGCCACGGTTGTTGGTGCGCCGTTTCGGCTTGTCGTTGGCATTATCAAGCTGCCAATCAGCGTCGCGACCAAACTCGCGAACGGTGTACTTCGTGCGATGACTGAAGTAGTGAAATTGCCGATGCGACTTGTCAGCGCCTTGGTCAGCCCGTGGCGTAGGGGCTAACCCTCAGGTCCTCCCACACCTCAACTGGCGAACCGGCGGCGTATGAACATGTCTGCTCGGATCGACACTGGGTTTGTCGATGTGCTGGCCACCGACAGCGTTTGCGGAGCGTGCGGAGCAACGGCGGAGTTCCCGATAACCTCAAGCCACCATGTTTGATTCGTTATCCGATCGTTTTGAGAACATCTTCAAGGGGCTGCGCAGCAAGGGCAAGCTCCGCGAGGAAGATGTCGACGAGGCGCTGCGCGAGATTCGCGTCGCGCTGCTCGAAGCCGACGTCAACGTCTCGGTCGTTAAAGGATTTCGAGACCGTGTGCGCGAGCGCGCTGTGGGCTCCGCCGTTCACGAGGCGCTGAACCCGGCACAACAGATCGTCAAGATCGTTCAC
>DNHM01000323.1 GCA_003485885.1 Acidimicrobiaceae bacterium | reverse complement strand
AAGAGCCAGGGCAACAAGAGCCAGAGCAACAATAAGGGCCGCCCCCATGGCTCTCGATCCGGCGGCGCGAAGTCGGGTGGCGGCAACCGCTCCAACCGTTCACGTTCTTCCGCCAGCCGCGGATAGTCGACCTCAGGCACACAAACCATGCATCCGGTGGCTGGCTGTGCCCAGCTGACACCGGATGCATGTCATCGTGATGCGGCGGCTCCAGCAATCGCCGGGCAATCGCTATGAACTAGGTTCGTCCTATGCATATCGACTTCATGACAGGCGCTGCCCGATGGGACGAAGCGGCCGATCTTGCACGCCGGGTTGAAGGGGCAGGGTTCTCCGGACTGCTCTTCACCGAAACCAGCCAGGTTCCATGGATGCAGATCGCTGCCGCTGCGATGGCGGCACCTGAGCTGACCTTCACGACCGGCATTGCGGTGGCGTTTCCTCGAAGCCCCATGGTCTCAGCCGCGGTCGCGTACGAACTCGCTGACAACACCGGCGGACGGTTCCGTCTTGGTCTCGGTAGCCAGGTCAAGGCCCACATCGAACGCCGCTACAGCGCAGAGTTTGACCGACCCGCAGCCCGGCTCCGCGACTACGTGCAGGCTGTCCAGGCATGTTGGCGTGCCTTCAATCGCGAGGAACGCCTGGCCCACGACGGCGAGTTCTACCAGATGAGTTTGCTCCCCCGCGACTGGTCGCCAAAGGCCCACGACCATCCAATGAAGGTCGATATCTCTGCCGTCGGTCCAATCATGACCCGCGTCGCTGGCGAGGTCGCCGACGGTGTGCATGTCCATCCGTTGCACTCGATGCCGTACATCGAGAACCGGCTCAAGCCTGACCTTGCCAAGGGGGCAGCGAAGGCTGGTCGTAGCGTCGACGACATTGATTTGATCATCCCGGTCTTCGCCTGCCCCGGTGATACCCCCGAAGAACGGGAACCCTACGTAGCGCACGCCAAACGCCAGATTGCGTTCTATGGCAGCACACCAAACTATGCGTTCCAGTTTGACGATCTTGGCTACGAGGGAACGACCCAGCGCATTCGAGCGAAGATGAAGGCTGGCGATCTTGATACTTTGGGCGACGAGATCACCGACGAGATGCTCAACCAGTACGGCCTGATGACGAACTGGGACGACATGGCTGATCAGTTGCTCGAGCGTTACAAGGGCACGGCATCGCGAGTCGTCATGTATCTGGGAACACAGCAGATCCGCACCGACGATCAACACCTGGACAAATGGGCCGAGGTTGCTCGCGCTGTGCGAAACGGTTAGAGGAGACCCGGAGCAAGAATCACGGCCGGGTTCATTACTGGGTGACTTCCGCGGCGGCCTTCATGGCGTCTTCGCCCTTCTTCCACAAGTTGCCCTGCCACAGTTCTTCCAGGCCGGTTTCACCGCTGGCTCCGGGGGTTGTTAGATAGTCGGCGTACGACGTGGGCTTGTGGCCGGTCACGTTGTAGAAATCTGGGCTGCATCGGCAGTAGAAACCGTTCGAGAGATACTCGAAAAACTCGGCCCGGGTGCTGCCGAAATCTTTCTCGAAGTCTTCCATCGTCTGGGCCCGGTACTCGATGGTCTTGCCCATCGCTGCGCCTAGGTCGGCGGCGATCTCGGCCATCGTCTGGGGTTCGGGGCCGGTCAGGTCATAGAACTTGTTGGCATGGGTATCCGGGCCCTCTCGAAGCACAACAGCAGCCGCTTCAGCGATGTCGCGCGTTGCCACAAATGAGTTTCGTGCCGATCCAAGAGGATTGCTGAACCATCCCTCGGTATCGATCGTTTCGCTGTCGGTCTTGAGCAGATGATTCATAAAGAAGTTGTTGCGCAACACCGTGACATTAAGCCCTGCATCAATCAGTGCCTTCTCGCCCCACCAGTAGTGCTGCAACATCAGCGGGATCGAAGCACCCTGTCGCGACGAGTGTTTGTCTGGGTCGTAGGAAGCGGTGTTGGTATCGGCACCCATACAGCTGATCCGCACTACGTGGGTGATCTGGTCGGACCGCTCACCTAGGGCTTTGCTAAAGGCCAGGTGTCCTTGCAGCATCGGGTCGAGCGACGCCGAGTACACCGCAGACACGCCGTCGAGGGCTGCTCCCCACGTGGTTGCATCGTTCAGATCGAAGTGGACAACCTCGTCGGCGCCGAGCGTACGCAGGTCATCGGCCTTGCCCGGACTGAACAAACACGCTCGCACCGTGAACTCGCCGGTCTGTGACAAACGGGCGACCAGTTCCTTGCCGATACGGCCTGTGGCCGAGGTGATCAGCACGACGGGTTGTGACATTGGGGGCTCCAGCTTCAAATGGCTCGACGGACGACCGACGGTAGCTGACCGAACTCGACCGCCGAGTCTCTCCACGGAACTCTGCCAATGGTCGGACTCTGGGCCAGACCCGATAAGACTCTTCTATGACAGAAGAGGTTGTAATCACGTGTGTCGGGGATCTTGTCGAGGACGTCATTGTCTACGCACCTGAAGGCGTCCGGGTGGGCACTGACTCCCCCGCTCGGGTTGAACGCCACCGTGGCGGAAGCGCAGCCAACGTCGCGGTCGCTGCGGCTTTGTTCGGAGGGACAGCCCGGTACGTCGGAAATGTGGGACACGATCTGCTTGGTGACCATCTCCTCGCTCAGCTCAGCACCGCCGGCGTCGAGATAGCCGTCACCAGATCAGGGCGGTCTGGTTCGATTGTGGCTGTCGTCGATGGCAACGCTGAACGTTCTTTTCTTACCGACCGAGGTTCAGCTGGCGATCTGACATCGGCTCCGGACGGATGGCTGCTGCACACCGCGGTGGTACACGTGCCGACGTATTCCCTGCTGGCCGATCCCATGCGAGCAACGACCCTGGAAATGTTGGACGGTGCTCGGGGCCATAACGTCGGTATCTCACTCGATGCCTCCTCCACCGGTGCAATCGCTGACGCCGGGGTCGGTGCCGCTCGCGATTTGATCGAGCGGATCGCCCCCGACTACCTGTTCTGCAACCACGACGAAGCCGAACTGCTTCGTATCACTCAACCTGATCGGCTCGCAACGGTAACGATTATCAAACAAGGCGCGGAGGCGACCGTGGTCTACTCGGACGCGGGCGTGGACACCTACCCGGTCGCACCCGTTGACGATGTCGTCGATACCACTGGTGCCGGCGATGCGTTCGCCGCCGGGTTCTTGGTAACGAAGTTTCAACGTGCAGGTTCGCAGGCAGCAGCTGTAGCTGCTGCGCACCATCTTGCTGCCAGGACCATCATCGCGCACGGAGCGACACCACGATTCTGAAGCTCCGTCGAACCCCTGTCGGATCGATCGTCCTACCTTGATGGTTCGCCTGCACGAATGTGGTCAGTGGGCAGAGGCGACCGGCACCATGAACCGGACAAAGAAGTCAGCAAGTTCATCATGTGCGTCGAGGGGCAGGATGTGGGCCACGTGCTGATCAGGCCGCACGACAATGACGCAACCCTTCGTCCGGTCAATTCGTCGGCTGTCAAAGATGTCGGGCCCATGCTGCAGATCAGGGCAGAAGATCTTTTCGTAGTCAATGAGTCCGAACCGGCCCTTGCGGGGCAGAAGAAACGAAGGCATGCCATCAACGGCAAGGTCTCGGTGGCGTTGCTGGCATACGGCACGGACATCGATCGCCGAGTCGATATCGCAATCTGCGGGTGTGTAACGATTCACCGGAGAATCCGGGTTCGCCTCCAAGAAGTGGCAGAGTGCTGCAAGCCGTGACGCAGGATTGGTGGGGTCGTCCCCGTCGGCGAAGGCAAAGATCCGCCATCGGCCATCGGCCTTGATCGTGTGGCCGAGGTGCATCGGCTTGGCATCAGCCAGACGGATCACTGCCTCGGAGTGGAACCGTTTGCCGATAGTCATGCCGGCCGCTAGGTGTTGGTGGACAGGGGCGTTTGTAATCAGCGACGTTTCATACGTGGTCTCCACTCCAGCGGTGAATCGAGCGTGTTTGGTGAAGTATTCCTGGAACTGTGCCTGCTGTGCCTTCGCCTCACCGGCTTCGGCCGTGGTGGCCCTGGCAGCAAAGAGTGTCTCCATGGCCCGATCGAAGTCGATGAGCTCTTGGGCGATGCTCTGTCGTTCGACGGAATAGGTCTCGAGGAGCTCAGGTGTGGCCATGCCCAGCACCACCGATGCCAGCTTCCACCCCAGGTTGAAGCTGTCTGCCATCGACACGTTCATGCCCTGGCCCGCCTTCGGGCTGTGGGTATGGCATGCATCGCCAGTGATGAAAACCCGCGGCCCGTCATCTGCGCCAGATGGGGTTGACTCCTCGAATGTTTCGGACAGCCGCTGCCCGATCTCGTACACGGACCACCACGACACTTCCTTCACGTCCAGGGTGTACGGATGAAGGACATTTTGTGCGGCAGCGATGATGTCATCAGGCGTGATTTCTCGATCACTTGCCCGTTCACCCGGCTCAAGTTCACCCAGTTCGGTGTACATGCGAAACAGGTATCCCCCTTCACGGGGGATGACAAGCACGCTGCCATTGTTCGACGATTGGATAGCCGACTTGAGTCTGATGTCAGGGAAGTTGGTTACCGCCAACATGTCGGCGACACCCCAGAGTTTGTTCGCCGCATCGCCACGAAGCTCAACGCCGATCGATGTGCGCACCGCACTGCGCGCACCGTCGCAGCCAACCACGTAGCGGGCTCGCACGACCTCAACATGCCCCTCATGGCCCGGGTCCACGCGCTCTAGGTGTGCAACGACGGGGTACTCCCCCGCCGACGGTCCGTCCCTCTCTACGACAAGGTGGCTGAACCGTCGGCCGTAGTCAGGAACGAGTCGCCGAGGTGACTGCAACATCGCCTCAAGGTAGAAGTCGTGGACTCGGGCCTGGCTCAAGATGGTGTGCGGAAACTCCGAGAGGTCATCTTCGACATCCTGAATTCGATCGGCCCGAACAATCGTTTCTGGTGCCTCTGGGTCAGGCCGCCAGAACGAGGTTTCGTTGACCCAATAAGACTCCTTAAGCACTCGCTCGCTAAAACCGAACGCCTCGAACATCTCCATGGACCGACATGCGACACCGTCTGCCTGACCAAACTCGAGCGGCCCGAGTTTCTGGTCAACAACCCTTGTGGTGATCTCGGGAAACATGGAGAGCTGCGCTGCCAACGTCAGGCCTGCGGGGCCACAGCCGACGATGAGTACGTCAACCTCCTCGTACAAATCGCTTGACTCGGGCTGGCTTAAGCCGTCGACAGCGCGCCGCAGAGCCGGATCACCTGGCGTAAACCCATCTAGGTGGTACTGCATCATTCACCCCTTTCGCTGCAACCTGCAGGGGACGGATATCAGGCGATGTGAATACGGTCGCCACCACTACTTTTCGCTTCGTACATAGCGTCGTCAGCCCGTTTGATGGCTTCGGCCGCAGTTTCGCCTGGTCGAATAGTTATTGCGCCGATAGAACTTCGTAGCGTGGACCGACGATCTCCGGTGCTGGAGGGCATGATCTTCGCTGATCGCAACGCTTGATAGAGGTCGCCGAGTTCGCTCAACGGAGCCGGAAACCATACAACGAACTCGTCGCCACCGAAGCGGGTAATCGTGGATCCGGTGGGGCACAACTCGCGGAGGCGGGCGGCGACCGCTACTAGTGCCTGGTCCCCAACGTCGTGGCCGAGATTGTTGTTGATCCAAGAGAAACGGTCGAGATCGATGAGGAGTAACGATGTGCCGGCTATCTCGTCGGCTGCCGCCTTATCGTTAAAAAGTCGGCGGCGATTGGCCAGGCCGGTGAGCGGATCGTGATCCGCAGCGTGTCGGAGTTGTTCATCGAGTCGAACCCGACGCAACACCGCAGTGAGTACCTGACGCACCAGGCCGTGCACCATCCATTCACGTTCGTCCGGTTCGGCCACCGACTCGCGGGTTGCTTCCACGTAACCAAGAAGCTCGTTGGCGCCATCGGTCAGGACAGACGTGATGAGAGCCCCGTTCGCTGTCGGTTCAAACTCCGCCATGCTGCTGAAGGCTCGCCAAGGTCCTGTGAGATGGTTCGCGAGCGCTCGCTCGATGTTGGGGGGCCGTACCTGTGAGGGTTGTTCCCAACAAAATGCCCGTCCGGAGGCCCTGCGGTGCGTCCAGACCTCGCCACCTTGCACCGTTGAAATTGCCAAATGGTTCCCCGGGATATGACGTTCGGCCAGATGGTGGACCCGCTCAAGGCAGTCATTGAGTTGACGTCCCTCGCCAAGAAGTCGCAGGGTGTCAACCGCGTCGCGGGCGAATTCGTCGGCTCGCAACACCAACGAAACTGCCGAGAACTTAAGCACCGTTTTTACGCTGCCATCATCGGTATAGGTCAGCGCTTGGATTGCGTAATCCTCGTACGCGTCGTCGGAAAGGCGCATCCGATAGATCCCGTTAACAGTTGGCAGCTGTGTTCGCACCAACTCGAGCATCGCCTCGCCCGCTCGCTCGGAGTCGTCGGGATGGACAAGGCTCAAACCAGGTGTCCCGATGAGGCTTTCCCGTGAGTATCCGCTGATGGAGACCACGCCATCGGACACGGCCTCGATGACCATCGACTCGTCGAGCAGAGCTGCACCGATGCAGTCCAACGCGTATTCTTCAATACCCATAGAATT